>NZ_DEXB01000014.1:156474-217244 GCF_002366485.1 Hyphomonas sp. UBA3195 | reverse complement strand
CTGAACTTCCTGCCGCGCTTTGCCGCCTGGCCGGACTTCACCGGCGAGGACCGGGGCAGCGCCATCGGCTCAAATGTTAAGGTGCAGTTGCGCATCGAAGAAGCCGAGCGCCTCGAAGCGCCGGTCTCGTTTGCTTTCGACGAGCGTAGCTATGGCAATGGCACACGCACCAGCGCCGTGGTTGTCGTGAAGGACGGACAGGTCGTGGCCGAGCGCTATGCTCGCGGCATTGATCATGAGACGCCGCAGCGGACCTGGTCGGTGGCAAAATCGATTTCTGCGACGATCCTCGGCGCAGCCCGGCGGAACGGGCATATCGATCTTGATTACCCGGCCGTCATCGCCGACTGGAACAATGGCGCGGACCCGCGCCGCGAGATCACGTTGCGCGACCTGCTGCAGATGGCGAGCGGGCTCGACAGTGGTGAAACCGGTTCGCGCACGGACCGGATCTATTTTGGCGGCGGACGCGTGGTCGATCAGGCCGCCTCGAAAGTTATGGAAGCCAAGCCGGGCACGCGGTTCAAGTATTCCAACAATGACACGCTGATCGCGATGCGCTCATTCCGGGAATCTCTGGGCACGGATGATTCCTATCATCGCTTCCCGTATGAAAAACTGCTGCACAAGATCGGCGCGGTTCACACGACGCTGGAAGTGGACTGGAATGGTGACTTCGTCTCGTCCAGCCAGGTCTGGTCTACGGCGCGCGACCTCGCCCGGGTCGGCCAGCTCTACCTGCAGGACGGTGTGTGGGGCAATGAGCGCTTGTTGCCTGAAGGCTGGGCACAATTCGTTTCGGCCCCCGGACCAGCACAGCCAACCAGCGGACCCGGCTATGGTGCGCAATTCTGGCTGATGAATAATGCCGAGGGTATTCCGGCGGGCACCTATTACATGGCGGGCAATCGCGGCCAGTATGTCGTGATCGTGCCAAGCATGAACGCCGTCATTGTGCGGCGCGGCTTTGATGTGATTGGCGGGGCGCGGTTTGATATCAACGCGTTCACGCGCGACGTGCTGCTCAGCCTGCAGGCGGCCGAGGATGCCCGCGCGGAAGAAGCTGCACAGCGCGAGCAGATCGAGTTGGAAATCCAGGCCACAATCGATGCGCGCCGGGCCCGCTCTGATCGCGCGAAGGATGCCATCCGCGCAGAAATCCTCGAAAAGTACGGCCTCGAGGAATAGCGCCTATCTGGAGCCGGTTCCGGAATTCGGGATCGGCGTCAGGTTCGAGATGAGCTGCCGGTCGGACTGGCTGAAGCTTTTCATCATGGCAGAGCCTTCGACGGTCACATCAAGACTGGCCACATGGGTGCGACCATCCGGGGCGCGGTCGCACGCGACTTTCATTTCGAACTGTTTGATCTTCGCGACAGGCATTGGCTTGAACGGCTTTTCCGCCACCATTTCATAATTGAGGATGCCGGGGGCAGTTTTGTCCACGACGACTTTTCCGATGAGGTGCTTGTAGACCTTGTCCATGTCGTCTGGCTCTGCGCTGGGCTTTGGCCGAAAGCTGTAGGTGGCGGTGGTGTCCGTTTCACTGACAAGTTTTGCATCGGCGGCGGGAATGTTCTCGGCAAAATCCTGACACCAGATTTCGCCGTCCGTATTGGCTTTCATGTTTTCGACCCGCTTGGCGAAGTCTTCGCTCCAGTCTTCAGGCTCAGGTGAGATCACGCTGAGGCGCTCGCCCTCCGGCTGGCTTGGATCGACCCGCATGAGCGCGTCCACCTCGTCACTGGAAAGCGTCAGATCAAACGCATAAAGCGGGCCGTCGGCAGAGGCGGAGAGGGCTTGTTCCAGGGGTGATTGGGCAAGGGCAGAGGCCGCAAGCGCGATCAGGCTGGCGGAGACGGCAAAGGAGCGGAACATGGCGGGCCTCATGATAGTTGTCTGAAAAAGAGGTTTGGCCTGAGGCAAGCTGAACGCATAGTGAAAGCAAGCCGATTACTGCAATTCTTGCGAGATTTTAATTTCAATCATGGCTGATTCCGCCGTTTCCCCATTCCTGCTGCCGGAGCCATTCGAAGCCTGGTTTGCCGGGCGTGGCTGGAAGGCGCGGCCGCACCAATTGGCGCTGGCCGAGAAGTCGCTGAAGGGCGAAAGCGCGCTTCTGATCGCGCCGACCGGCGGCGGCAAGACGCTGGCGGGCTTTCTGGGCAGCCTGATTGAACTGAGTGAGCGCAAGCGGGCGGCAAACTCTGACCGGCCTGCTTTGCACACGCTCTACATCTCCCCCCTGAAGGCACTTGCGGCGGACGTGCAGCGCAACCTGATGGGGCCGGTCGAGGACATGGGGCTGGGCATCAGGATCGAAAGCCGGACGGGGGATACGCCTTCCCATGTGCGTCAGCGCCAGAGACGGACGCCGCCGGACATATTGCTGACCACGCCGGAACAGCTCGCGCTTTTTCTTGCCTCCGATCATGCCAAGGAATTCTATGCCGACCTCAAATGCGTGATTGTGGACGAGATCCATGCGATGGCGGCCTCGAAGCGCGGCGACCTTTTGGCGCTCGGCCTTGCGACGCTGGCAAGCTGGGCTCCAGCCTGCCGCTTCATTGGCTTGTCTGCGACGGTGCGCGAGCCGCAATCTCTGGCCGACTGGCTGGATGTACGCTCCGGCGCGGGGGAGGTACGTGTCCTGACTGCCGAGGGAGGTGTCTCGGCGGATGTGGATATCCTGATCTCGAAACAGCGAATTCCGTGGTCGGGGCATTCCGGGCGATTTGCCGTGCCGGAAGTGTATGAGGCCATCAAGAAAGCGACGATGACGCTCGTCTTCGTCAATACGCGCAGCCAGGCCGAGCTGATGTTTCAGGAGCTGTGGCACGCCAATGAGGACGGGCTGCCGATTGCGTTGCATCATGGCTCACTCGCGCGGGAACAGCGCACCAAGGTCGAGGCGGCGATGGCGGCTGGCGCCCTGAAGGCGGTGGTCTGTACGTCCACTCTCGATCTCGGCATCGACTGGGGCGAGGTGGATCTCGTGATCCAGATGGGCGCGCCGAAAGGGGCCGCGCGCCTGATCCAGCGCATCGGCCGGGCCAATCATCGGATGGATGAAGCCAGCCGGGCCGTCCTTGTGCCAACGAACCGGTTCGAAGTGCTGGAGTGCCGTGCGGCAGAGGCAGCGGTCGAGGCCGGCGAGATTGACGGGGAAGGGGTCCGCGAGGGCTCGCTGGATGTGCTGGCGCAGCATGTCATGGGCCGGGCGTGTGGCGACGGATTCCGTCTGGAGGAACTCTATGAGGATATTATCCGAGCCGCACCCTATGCGTGGCTCGACTGGGAAACCTATGAGCGGATCGTCGATTTCGTGGCGAGCGGGGGCTATGCGCTGAAGACCTATGACCGGTTCCACCGTATTGTACGTCGCCCGGACGGGGTGTGGGTGGCGCGCACGGCCCGCGACGCGCAGGCCCACCGGATGAATGTCGGCGCAATTGTGGAATCGCCCATGCTGGCCGTGCGGCTGGCGCAATTCATCGGCAAGGAAAAGCCGGGCGAAAAGCGCAGCGTGCGGGCCGGACTCAAGCTGGGCGAGATGGAGGAGTATTTCCTCTCCACCCTGACGCCGGGCGATACATTTCTTTTCGCGGGCGAAGTGCTGCGGCTTGTCGGCGTGGACGGTATGGATGCGCTGGTCGTGCGTGCGGTCGGCGACCGACCGGCGATCCCGTCCTATAATGGCGGCAAGTTTCCGCTGACGACCTTCCTGGCCGATCGCGTCCGCAAGATGATTCATGATCCGGCGCAATGGGAGGGGTTGCCCGACCCTGTGCGCGAATGGTTCGAAATCCAGAAGCTGAAGTCCACTATTCCGCCAGCGGATCATTTACTGGTCGAAACTTTCCCGCGCGCCGACCGGCATTACCTTGTCTGCTATCCGTTCGAGGGGCGACTGGCACACCAGACGCTGGGCATGTTGCTGACGCGGCGACTGGAGCGGATGGGCGCAAAACCCACCGGTTTCGTCGCCAGTGAGTATGCAATGGCGGTGTGGGGCATGGAGGACATGTCCGAAGTGGACATGGACGCACTGTTCCATCCGGACATGATGGGTGACGATCTTGAAAGCTGGCTGGATGAGAGCGCGCTGATGAAGCGGACCTTCGGTCATTGCGCCCAGATTTCCGGCCTGATCCACCGCAACCTTCCCGGCAAGGAGAAGAACTCACGGCAGGTGAGTTTTTCCTCCGACCTGATCTATGACGTGCTGCGCAGCCATGAGCCGGACCATATCCTGCTGCAAGCCGCCCGGCAGGACGCGGCGACGGGCCTGCTCGATGTGCGCCGCCTGTCAGATGCCTTGGTGCGGATCCGTGACAAGATCGACCATCAGGCGCTCACCAAGATCAGCCCCTTCGCCGTACCCGTCATGCTGGAAATCGGCAAGGAACCGGTTTCAGGCGCATCCGTGCAGGACGCCATCCTGGGCGAAGCGGAGGCCGATCTGGTCAGAGATGCAATGAGTTAGGCGGCCGGGCGCAGCCATCCTTTGTAGTGGGCAACAAGTCCTGCGAAGGAGTGATAGATCGCGACGTCAAACTGACAGGAGCCGTCTGGCAGGACAGTTTCCCGAGTGTTGCTGACAGGTAGGAGGAAGCGGGGAAGAGGGACTCCTAGGAACCGGGCTCGCATGACCGGAAACTCTAATTGGTTTTCGCCTGCCAGCAGCCTGATCGAGAAGTCCAGTACGCCGAAACGTTCACGGATAATCCCGCTATCGTCTTTTTCGACGCGGCGCAGGTGAGATGAGAACCGATGTGTCCCGAACTGGCGGGTCCACATTTCTCCGTTCCGGTTACGCACCATGCTGACGCGGACGGGTACGTTTCGCCCAGACGGCGGGAAGCCAGCAAGTCTGTTGGCCAGAAGAGCCAGAAAGCCTTTTCCGCGATGGATCTCCGCTTCGCCCTCCCAGACATGCTCGCTTGTAACTGTGTGAAGGTGTTGAAGGGGAGCGGCGAGTTTGTCGAAGGCGCCACCAAGGACTTGCCTGAATACGGGCGTGATTTCCGTATCGGTCCGTCCAGTTGACACGTTAAGGGAGGATAGCGCGTCCTCGGCCTCATCCAATGTGAATTCGCCAAGGCAAGGTCTGGCGCCGGGGTCGATTTGCCCGGTCAGGAGTTTGGGGATCATGATCCGCGCCGGCACGGTCGGAATGTCGGGGCCATCTCCTGCTTCTGCTATAAGTGTCCAGATACGGTTTTCGTGGGTGTCTTGTGCAGTTTTTCCTGTAACGCTAACCCTCATTCCCCCGCGGTCGGATCCGAACGGACGCAGCAGGGTGGCGAGCGGTTGAAGCACGCTCGTCCAGGATGTCAGAGATTTCACGAGCCCGCGAGAAACAAGCTTACCCAAAAGGAACAGTCCGCCATGCATGAGCTTGAGTTCCAGTCCGGCAGAAAACTGAACACTTGCGGCGTCGTATCTTGATGGCAAGAGCGTAAGGTCTGGCGCGCCGATAGGGCTGAGCCAGCGGTTCTTCAGGGGAGGAATGCCCGGCACAGTCAGTGTGATAGAGCGAATTGCGCCCCAGCCGGTCACGTGGCGCCACGCTCCGGCCTTCCAGACTTTCAGGGGCTGACCTGTTTGGGAGAGGATGGATCGTATCACGGATTGCCCGCGAGGTGCGCGGTTGCCCGGCGTGATCGCACTCTCGACAAGCTCTATACTCGTCATGCCTTTCGACAGGGCGTCGGTCGCCGAAGACGACAGGGCCGGGACACTTGAGACGCCAGATATGATGACCACGCCTTTGGTGCGCGCGTCTGTGTCGAGGCTGGCGATGCCCTCGGAAAAGGCCGCATCGTCGGACAGGTCCAGATAGTGCGCGCCGCAGGCGAGGCCGGCGCGTGCAACTCTGTAGGGATCTTTCCCATAATCCTGCCAAGGACCGGCAGCGTCGACGATGATTGCTGGCGCCAGACCGCGCACCTGTTCAGTAAGATCGATTGCATCGATATCAATCGTGTACGGTATGCCGCCGTGTCGCTCGCAAAACGCTTCTGCCTTCTGAAGGCTGCGCCCTGCGACGATGACATCGTATTCATTCCCTTGAAGCAAGGCTGCAGAAAGGCGGCCTCCGAATACCCCGTATCCCCCAATGATTAGTATGCGGCTATTCAATGAGGCGCACCCTGATCTCAGGTGTCGGCACTGGACAACTTTTGCCCTGCAATAGTTTTCGATTGTTCGCGATGCGGCGATACAGCCAATTTGCCAACGGGGAGGGCAGCCAGCGCAACACCATGGCGGCTTTCCAAGGCCATTCCAGGACAGCGAGACTTTCGGTGAAGACGTCGAGATTGCGGTAGTGCCGGCCATCAATACGGAGGAGGGCCGTTTCCATGGCGTCCGGGTCGAGCCCCAGGGCGATATAAATTTTCCGACCTGCCGATGACTGCGCTGTCATCAGGGCGAAACACCCCTCCGGATCGTGTGCAACCAGAAACCTCACGAAGCGCGAACACAGCGCACAATCGCCATCATAGATGTAGAGGTCGCATGTATCCCGGTCCATGAAGTCGGTCCACCTTTCAGGTTGAACTTAGGTTACGTGAAAAGGTTGAAATATGTGTCAATTGCGCGCTGCGGCGTGCGGGTGCCACGTTGACCCCCGGGCCATTGCGGGCCAGATTCATGGTCCATGACTGCTGCCGCCAAGAAACCCTCTGAAACACACCTGCACCTGGCCGGGGAGCTGCTGACACCGCTGCCGGAGGGGGCGTTGTGGTGGGCGGCCGAGCGGGTGCTGGTCGTGTCCGATCTCCATTTCGAGAAGGGGAGCGCGTTTGCGGCGCGGGGCCAGTTGTTGCCGCCCTACGATACGGCCGCGACGCTGTCACTGGTCGAGCGACTTTGTGCCGGGCTCCAGCCGAAGACCGTGATCTCGCTGGGCGACAGTTTCCACGACCGGGCGGCCGAGCTGCGCCTGCCGGAGGAATATGCGCGGCGCATTCAGGCGCTGACATCGGCGCATGACTGGGTCTGGGTAGAGGGCAATCATGATCCGGACCCGCCGGCCCATCTCGGCGGCCGCGCCAGCAAGGTGCTGCGCATCGGGGCGCTGGTCTTCCGGCACGAGCCGACGGGGGAAATCGGCGAGGTGTCCGGGCATTTGCATCCGGCCGCCAAGATCATCGGGCGGGGGCGTTCGGTACGGCGGCGCTGCTTCGCCAGCGATGGCGCGCGGCTGGTGATGCCCGCCATGGGCGCCTTTACGGGCGGATTGAACGTGCTGGATGAAGCGTTCGCACCGATCTTCCCGGAAGGGGCCATGGCCTTCGCATTGGGGCAGGACCGGGTGTTCATGGTGGCCGCCAAAAGCCTTGTGGCCGATATGCCACGCGGCGCGCGCTGGAAATTCTGAGCGGCTAATATCGTTTGTGCATCGCACAAAAGCGTGCCATATGCCGCTGTAGCAGGGCGAATAGCTGCTGCTCTCGCATTGATCGTTGCCTTTTCCGGGTTCGCGTCGAGTGCGCCAACAACCGGGATGCCGATCGAAAGCAGGCTTCCTAAAATTTAGAGCCTAACAGGGCGCGCGGACTTTTGAGTCCGCTGGGCGCCCGCACATGAAAGTATTGATTTGACACAGTTTACCGAACTCGGCCTCGCCGAGCCCGTCCTCAAGGCGATTGCTGCTGAGGGCTATACCAAGCCGACTCCGATTCAGGAGCAGGCGATCCCGACACTGCTGGAAGGCCGCGACCTTGTGGGCATTGCCCAGACCGGCACTGGCAAGACCGCAGCTTTCGTGCTGCCGCTGCTCAGCCGTATGGCGTCCAATCCTGGCCGCCCTGTCTCCAAGGCAGCCCGCATCCTGATCCTGGCGCCGACGCGTGAGCTGGCCGCCCAGATTGCCGAAAGCGTACGTGTTTATGGTAGCCAGATGAAGCTGACCACGGCGATTGTCGTGGGCGGCGTGAAGCCCGGCGGACAAGTCCGTGCGCTGGCACGCGGCGTGGACGTATTGGTGGCAACACCGGGACGCCTGCTGGACCATATGGAAACCGGCGCCGTGAATCTGAGCGGTACCGAAGCGGTCGTGCTGGATGAAGCCGATCAGATGATGGATATGGGCTTCCTGCCTGCGATCCGTAAGGTGATGAAGGCCATTCCAACGCGCCGCCAGACGCTGCTCTTCTCGGCGACTATGCCGAAGGAAATCCGCTCGCTTGCGAATGATTTCCTGCGCGATCCGGCCGAAGTGACCGTCGCCACCGTTTCCAAGCCTGCCGAAAAGATCGACCAAGCGGTCTATATGGTGAAGGGTACGGCCAAGCCGCGCCTGCTGGCCGAAATCCTGTCTGAGGACGACATGGACCGCGCCATCGTGTTCACCCGCACCAAGCATGGCGCTGACAAAGTGGTCCGCTACCTTGCCAATGAAGGCCTGTATGCCGAAGCGATCCACGGCAACAAGAGCCAGAACCAGCGCATTCGTGCATTGGACAATTTCAAGAAGGGCAAGGCCCCGATCCTGGTTGCGACCGACATTGCCGCGCGCGGCATTGATGTCGACGGCGTCAGCCATGTTGTGAACATGGACATGCCGAACCTGCCGGAATCTTATGTTCACCGCATCGGCCGGACAGCTCGCGCCGGGAAAAGCGGCATTGCATTGTCCTTCGTGGGCAATGATGAGCGCGGATATCTGCGTGACATCGAAAAACTGATTGGTCGCAAGATCGACCGGATTGATCTGGACGAAGACATGGCGCTCGACCTGTCCTTGCCGGAAGAGCCGGGTCCGCACACCAAGCAGAGCCGAGGCGGCGGTGGCAGAAGCCAGGGCGGCGGACGTCGTCAGGGCGGCCAGTCGCAGAACCGTAATCGCTCCGGCGGTGGGGGCGGCAAAGGTGGCTACAAGGGCGGCAAGCCCGGTGGATCACGGGATGGCGGCGATAGAAGCGCCGCGCGTTCCGAATCCGGCGGGGGTGGCTCCCGTCAGGGTGGCAACGGTCAGAAGCGCCGGAGCAAACCGAACAAGTCCTGGTCGCCCGTCAGCTAAGGCCGGCCTGCACTCTTTACCCAATGTCAGCCTTGTTTCCGCGCCGTCCTTCCGCCAAGGATAGGCCGGAAACAAGGAGGATATGCCATGAAGACTGCCATCACAGAAATGTTCGGAATCGAGCATCCGATCATCCAGGGCGGCATGCACTATGTCGGGTTTGCCGAAATGGCTGCCGCCGTGTCGAATGCTGGCGGTCTCGGCATCATTACGGCCCTGACGCAGAAAACCCCTGCAGACCTCGCAAATGAGATCGCGCGCTGTCGTGACATGACTGACAAGCCGATCGGCGTGAACCTTACGTTCCTGCCGGTCGTCAACGCGCCGGACTATCCAGGCTATGTGAAAGCCATCATCGAAGGCGGTGTGAAAGTTGTTGAGACCGCCGGGAACAATCCTGTGCAGGTCCTGCCGATCCTGAAAGAGCACGGCATCAAGGTGATCCACAAATGTACCGCCGTACGCCACGCGCTGAAGGCACAATCCATTGGCTGTGATGCGGTCTCCGTCGATGGTTTCGAGTGCGGCGGACACCCTGGCGAAGACGATATCCCGAACATGATCCTTCTGCCGCGTGCGGCGGATGAACTGGAAATTCCATTCGTTTCCTCAGGTGGTCAGGCGGATGGACGCAGCCTCGTGGCATCTCTCGCCATGGGCGCGTCGGGGATGAACATGGGCACACGCTTCATCGCGACGAAGGAAGCCCCCGTGCACCAGAATGTGAAGGATGCCATCGTTGCCGCGTCCGAACTCGATACCCGCCTTGTCATGCGTCCGCTGCGCAATACCGAGCGCGTGCTGACCAATGTTGCGGTTGAGCGCCTGTTGGAGAAGGAACGCGCCCTCGGCGCGGATCTGAAATTCGAGGACATCATCGAGGAAGTCGCCGGCGTTTACCCGCGCATCATGAAGGAAGGCGAGATGGATGCAGGTGCCTGGTCCTGCGGCATGGTCGCCGGTCTAATCCACGACATTCCGACCTGTAAGGAACTGATCGACCGAATCATGAAAGAAGCTGAAGATATCATCACAAACCGTCTGGCAGGCATGCTGTCGGGCAAGGTTCCGGCCTGATCCATTCTGAAAGAACTTTCTCATGATCCGTATCCCCCTTTTCGCCAGTGCCTGTCTCGCTCTCGCCGCCTGCGGTATGGGCGTCTCAAGCGACAATAACGCAGCATCTGTTTGCAATACCATGCTGGCGGGGGATCCGGAGATTGTGGAAGATCTCGCCGAGGACGGCGATACGATCGAAGTCTATTGCGGCTGCTACCAGACCCTGCTGGCTGATAAGTCCGAAGACGATCAGGCCGACATTTTGAAAGTCAGCCAGGTCGTGGCGGACATTCGCGAAGATGAGAGTCTGGGCCTGGAAGACGCCGCCGGTCGCCTGATGAGTGATTTCATCGAGGATGGCAGCAGTCCGGCCTATGGTATCACTCGGAGTGATTTCGAAATGACGGGCACCTATATCGATCAGGTTCGCCGTGAGCTGAACAAGGATGACAGCGCCTGCACGGCGTCCTGAATCTCAGGATAGCGCAGCCTCGATCGCGGCAGCGATTTCAGCTTCTGACATAGATTTTGTCACGGTGCTGATCACATCTCCAGAAGACCGGTCAATCAGATAGAGTTGGCCGGTCTTTATTTTGTCCGGGAAGATTTCGCGCATCGTGCCAGCGATGCCGAGGGTCTCTGCGTCTGCGAAATAGGCAGAGTCGTCCCTGGATGAATAGTCGAGGGCGAAGAACTCAGCGCCGTCAAACGGGTTTGAGGCCCGCACGGTTTCGACCTTGGGATCGAGCACCTTGCAGCTGCCACACCAGCTGGCATAGCTCAGGACTGCCAGAACTTTCGTGTCTTCAGCAGGCGCGGTGATTTCCTTGACATCAGCAAGACTGCCGGACGCAGCCACGGATGGGCCACATGCGGCAAGCGCAGCGATCGAGATGGCAGCAAGGCTGAAGCGCATGAAATTCTCCTGAAGTTTGAGCAAGCAGACTTAGCATGAGCGTAGACCTTGTGGGGTCACACTTGCGTTATTCAACGCGAACGCTGGCGGCACCTGACTCTACCCGACCGATGATGGCCGCATCGGCATGGCCGTGGCGGCGGAAGGTTACCAATACCGAGTGCGCCGCCTCGGGCGAACAGGAAACGAGCAGCCCGCCGCTGGTCTGCGGGTCGCAGAGCAGGTCGGTCTCCATCGCGGACATCTGACCCGTGACCATATGAGATACCGAATCCCAGTTGCGGCCGGACGCGCCGGTCTTGATGCCTGACTGTGCGTGGCGACGGGCGCCTTCAAAGACAGGGACCTTGTTTTTCTCGATAACGATCTGAAGGCCGGCACCGCGCGCCATTTCGCTGGCATGGCCGAGCAGGCCAAATCCGGTCACGTCGGTTGCGGCATGAACATCAGAAATTTCTGAGAGCTCCGTGCCCGGCGTATTGAGCCGTGTCGTCGAGGCGACCATTTCGTCATACTCGGAAGGGGAGAGGAGTTCCTGTTTCAACGCGGCGGAATAGATGCCAATGCCGAGTGGTTTACCAAGGATCAGGACATCGCCCGCCTGTGCGTTGGAGTTCAACAGCAACTTGTCGGGATGGCCCATGCCGAGGGCTACGAGGCCGTAGATTGGCTCGGCGGAGTCAATCGAATGCCCGCCCGCGATGGGCGCGCCGGCGGCCTCGGCCACGCTGCGCCCGCCCGCAAGAATGGCGCGGATCGTTTCATTGGCAATCTTGCCGATGGGCATGCCGACAATGGCGAGACAAAAGATGGGTTTCGCCCCCATCGCGAAGATATCCGACAGGGCATTGGTTGCGGCGATGCGCCCGAATGTATGCGGGTCGTCGACGATGGGGGTGAAGAAGTCGGTCGTGGCAACGAGCGTGGTTGTCTCGTTAATGAGGTAGACGGCCGCATCATCGCTCTTGCCCGCGTCCACAATCAAGTCTGAATGGCCAAGTGACAGGGGCATCTCACTGAGAATATCCGCCAGCACATTCGGCGCGAGCTTGCAGCCACAGCCGCCCCCATGGGCGAGGGATGTCAGGCGGGGTTCAGTGTGATGGTCGGGCATGATGGGATCCTCTCGGGCTGCAGGCTTACCGCGCCGGGCACTGGCGGGGCAAACAAAACCTGCTAATCGAAGAGAGATGCCTTATCTCGAAACCGTCACGGATATCAGCCCGGAAAACCTGTCGCGCTACGATGCGATCATTGACGTGCGCTCTCCGGCCGAGTTCGCGGATGATCACATGCCGGGCGCCATCAGTCTGCCGGTGCTGTCGAATGAAGCGCGCGCGCGCGTTGGCACCATCTACAAGCAGGAGAGCCCGTTCCGCGCCAATCGCGTCGGTGGCGCAATTGTGGCGCGCAATATTGCGCACCACTTGGAGACCGCGCTGGCAGACAAGCCGAAGAGTTGGCGACCGCTAGTCTATTGCTGGCGTGGCGGGATGCGCTCGAACTCCATGGCGACGATCCTGTCCTCGGTCGGCTGGCCGAGCGGCGTGGTGAAGGGAGGGTACAAGTCGTGGCGGCGGGAAGTCGTAACAGGGCTGGAGCATGAGGACAGCCGGCTGCCGGTGCGCCTGATCGATGGCCAAACCGGCACGGGCAAGACGGCGTTGTTGCAGGCCATTGCAGCGGCGGGCGGGCAGGTGATTGACCTGGAAGGTCTCGCCCATCATCGCGGTTCGGCTTTTGGTGATCTTGGTGACGCGCCACAGCCAGCGCAGCGCTTGTTCGAAAGCGGCATCTGGCAGCAGTTGCGTCAGTTCGATCTGAGCCGTCCGGTCTTTGTCGAGGCGGAGTCCGCGCGGGTCGGCCGGTGCCGCGTGCCCCGGCGCCTGTGGCACTCCATGCTGGCGGCGCCGCGCATCGAGATGAGGGTTCCTTCAGACGTACGGGCAGACTTCCTGCTCTCTGCCTATGAAGACATCATCCGGGACAAGGACCGGCTGATGGAAGCGCTCGCCAAGCTGAAGGGCCTGCAGTCGAAAGAGACGCTGGCCGAGTGGCAGGCATTGGCGGAGGCGGGAGACTATCGCGCGCTGGCGCGCCAGTTGATGGACCGGCACTACGATCCACTCTATGCGCGCAGCCGCAAACGGCGCGACGATGCGCCGGTAGATATGGTCAGGTTGGAGAGCCTGGATGATACGGCGCTGAAGCGAGCCGCAGAGAGACTGGTGGTCCGCGCCTAGCGTCCGCGCGCCTCTTCCGTGCCGCGCCGGGCCAGTTCGTCGGCTTTTTCATTGCCGGGGTCACCGGCATGGCCCTTCACCCATTTCCAGGTGATGTCATGGCGCTGACAGGCTTCGTCCATCGCCATCCAGAGATCCTGATTCTTGACCGGCTTCTTTGCGGCGGTCTTCCAGCCATTGCGTTTCCAGCCATGTATCCATTTGGTCAGGCCGTCTTTCACATAAGTGGAATCGACGTGCAGGGTGATCCTGGACGGACCTTTCAGCGCGTTCAGCGCCTCGATCACGGCCAGCATTTCCATACGGTTGTTTGTGGTGGCCTTGTCGCCGCCCCAGAGTTCCTTGCGGTTGTCGCCTGCCACGAGCAGGGCGCCCCAGCCGCCGGGGCCGGGATTGCCGCTGCAGGCACCATCTGTCCAGATTTCGATCTTGTCAGTCATGGCTTTCAGGTGCGGGGCTTTGGCGGGTCCGTCAAGCATCAGAAGACGCTGATGTCTGCCTCATGCAGTTGTTGCGCGGGCTTGACGATGGCGAGAAAGAGCAGGCCGCAGACGAGGCCGGCCAGCGCACCGATACAGGCGCCGGTGAGGGCTGCGCCGAGGCCGGTCAACAGCGACGCTGTCACGCCGAATCCCCCTGTCGTGCCACCGACGAGCAGGGCGCCCCAGATGCTGGCCCAGCGCAAGTAGGGCGCGCGGGCCGCGATTCCCTGATGCGGGAACCTGCCGATGGACAGACCCATGGCCAGCCACGCGGCTGGCACGGTGACGAAGAACAGGATGAAGTTGAACAGGGACATCATCGCAGCCATCTGGATGCCGAACAGGAAGCCGCTATTTGGGCGATCGAACATGGTGGGCAACATGCCAATCCCTTCGAGCACGCCAAAGACAAAGGTCAGGAAAAGTCCGATCAGCGTAACGCCAAGGCACGCCGCCAGGGAGGACAAGAGCAGGCCGAGTTTTACACGGCGGATCTTTCGGTCCTTGCTGAGGGCTCGATAGTCGACCGAAAGGTCAGACGGACCGGTGCCAACCACCTCACCATTTGGTCCGAACTCTGTCATGCACCATAGCCTTCCGCACTCGTCACTTTGCGATGAAAGGCGAGGCGGCCGGCATATTCGAGGGGATTCTTGGGCTTTACGAGGGCGCCCTCAGGCGTCGAGGTCCAGTCCACCATCCGCGTCAGGAAGAAACGCAATGCTGCGCCGCGTGCCAGCAGGGGCAGGGCGTCGCGCTCAGTTGGCTGCAGCGGGCGCACGCTCTCATAGCCTGCGATCAGGTTTTCGCCCTTGAAATAATTGTAGTCGATGGCGCCGCGCCCTGGATTGTCATCAAAGGCCCACGCATTCAGGCAGATGGCGAGGTCATAGGCGAGCGCATCTGTGCAGGCGAAATAGAAATCGATAATGCCGGAAAAGTCTTCGCCCAGGAAAAACGCATTGTCCGGGAAGAGATCGGCATGAATAGTCCCGCGCGGCAGGGTCAGGCTTTGTGGCTTGGCCTCTGCGATATCAGCAAGGGCTTCGTCGATCAGGGCTGACAAGCCGGGTTGCAGTTTTTCGGCCTCGTCCGACTGGCCTGCCCAGAGGCGCGGCCATGCCGATGGACCAAGACTGTTGGGACGGGTCATCTCAAAATCTGAAAGCGTGACATGCATCCGCGCGAGACCTTCCCCCAGACCACGGCACTGGGCGGGAGTCGGCTTTTTCGGCGAGAGTCCATCAAGGAAAGACACGATCACCGCGGGCCGTCCCTCGAGCGTGCGGAGCGCTTTGCCGTCTTTCGCGAGGATGGGCTCCGGGCAGGGGAAGCCCTTGCCCGCCAGATGCTGTTTCAGGCCAATGAAATAGGGCAGGTCATCCGCATTCACCCGTTTTTCGAACAGGGTAAGAATGAACCGGCCCGTCGTGGTTTCGAGATAGTAGTTCGAATTCTCGACGCCTTCGGCAATGCCCTTGAAAGACAGGGCATTGCCGAGATTGTAATCGTCGAGAAACGCCGCCAGCGCGTCGTCTGAAACCTGAGTGTAAACAGCCATGAAGACCGATTAGGCGGTCTTGGCGACCATGTCACGCTGCAGCGTCTTCCCAGCCAGCAGATAGTGGATTGCTGCCCAGCCATAGATCGATGCGAAGATGATAATCGACCATTGCAGGCCGCGTGCGTCGGCGCTGGTACAGGCGGCAACCTGGTCGGCGCTGAGGCTTGCAGCTTCCTTGCAGAGGTCCAGTGTCAGACCGAGATCGGCACCCGACAGCATCATCGTCTTCAGCACTGTGGACAACAGACCGATCAGGGTGGGGCCAAGGCCGAGCCCGATCAGGTTGACGGCAAAGAGCGTGATGGCCACGGCGGTCGCCCGCGTGCGCGCATCCACGACGCCGGCTGAGACGGCATACATTGGCCCGAGATAAAAATAGTGCAGCATGGCGGCGGCCATGAGCGGTGGCAGCATCAGCGCGACCGACGGGCTGAGATAGCCGAGCCAGTAGAGCGGCACCGACAGGCCCATGCCGAGAGCAGGCATCCAGGACAGGGCCGTCGGGTAGCGTTTCGCGAGGCGATCAGCGAGGAAGCCAGACAGGAACACACCAATGGCAGCCATCAGGCCCAGCACCAGAGAGAAGATGAGGGCGGCTTGTGTGAGGGTCAGTTCATGCGTGCGCAGCAGGAAGGAGGTGGAGAAGGCCGCGATCCCGTATCCTGCAAATGAGGCGAGCGCTGCGCCAAAGACGACATGCACATAGGTCGGCTTCTTGCTGAGCTTCTTCAGTGCGGCGCCGAAGGATTCCCGTTCCGGCTTCACAGCATTCGGCGGATCGGTGTAGCCGCGCGGCGGCTCCTTGACCGTGAGGCCGATGATCAGCGCGAACACCAGGCCGGGCAGGCCGACCGCAATGAACGCAATGCGCCAGCCTTCGAGGCTCTTCCAGTCGATCATGTCTGCGACCCAAGTCCAGCCCCATCCTTCCAGCAGGGCGTGGACATTCTCGCCCGTAACATAATCATTGATCGGGCCTGCGGCGAGACCGGCGCACATGCCACCAAGCGGCACGCCAAGCGCGTAGATTGAGGCGGCGGTCGCCCGACTACCGGGCTTGAAATAGTCGGCGATGACCGATTGCGCCGGCGGCGTACACCCGGCCTCACCAACTCCGACCAGAAGGCGGAAGGCGAACATGGTCGCGAAACTGACGGCAAATCCGCAAAGGACGGTCATCAGGCTCCACATCGTCAATGAGGCCACGATAATCATCATGCGGCTCGTCTTCTCCGAAAAACGGGCAATCGGAATACCGAGCGTGGTGTAGAACGTGGCGAATGCCAGACCCCCGAGCAGACCCATCTGCCAGTCTTCCAGACCAAGGCTGTTGCGGATCGGATCGGTCAGGATGCCGAAGATGGACCGATCAATGAAATTGAAGATGTAGACGATGAGCAGGGAGCCGAGCACATAGGCGCGATATCCCTTGGTGCGATAGCCGGTTTCAAAACCGGGTTTCTCGTCGAGCGCAGCGGTCGTGTCTGTCATTCTACTTGTGTCTTTCCGTCGCTGTGTTTCAGGAATTCATGTCGGCGGCTGGGGAATCGGGATTGTACCGATCCCTCATGAATGAACGCGAAGCCATGAAGTAGCAAAATGCGGCGACGATGAAGAACAAGACCGTCGCGGCCATGGAGTGGCGCAGGCCATTGGCATAGGCGCGGCAAAGCTCAGGGCCTTCCGCGCCGAGGGCAGCCGGGTCCGTGCCGCAGAGGCGCGGATTGAAGGCGTCCGCAAAGGCTGACAGGCCGGCTTTGCCGATTTCCTGTCCCATGAAGAAATCGCTCATCGCCCCGACAAAGAGCGGGCCAATGCCATTGCCGATCAGGCTGACAATCAGCAGCAGCACGGCAATCGTGGTGGCGCGCGACTGTGGGCTGACAATGGCCGTGCCGACCATGTACTGGCTGGAAAGATAGGCGTAGTGCATCGTGCCCGCGATGATCCACAGACCAAAGGCGATCTCGATGGTCGGGGCGAAGAAGGCACCAACATAGGCGGGCACGGCAATCAGCAGGCCAACGCCCGGGAGCCATGCCGAGATCGTGGAGAAGCGGCCTGCGAGCTTTTCCGAGATGTACCCGCCGAGGAATGTGCCGAGAGCGGCAACTGCAGCCAGCGGCGCGCCATAGAGTACGGCAGCGTCGCGCACATCAATACCATGAACGCGCTGGAGGAAAGGTGCCTGGAAGCTGATCAGTCCATAGCCGACAAAGGCCACCAGAGCGGCGCCGAGCGATAGCCACCAGAATGTCGGCTTGGCAGAAAATTCACGGAAGGCATCAAAGAAAGGGGCCTTGCCATTGCCCTTTGCCGAGGGCGGGTCGGAATAGCCGCGGGGAGGTTCCTTGATGGTGAACATCAGGATGATCGCGATCAGCACGCCCGGCGCGCCGACAACCACAAACGCGATACGCCAGCCTTCCACGGTCGACCAGTCGAGATTACCAAACAAACCCCCAAGACCGAGCGAACCGATCCAGTTGCCGAAATCAGCCCCCTTGATGCCGGCAATCGTGCCGCCGAAGAGTTGCGCAAGCACGCCGCCAAGCGTGACGCCCATGGAATAGATGCCGAGCGCACCCGCGCGGCTTTTCGGGGGGTAATAGTCAGTGATCAAAGAGTTGGCGGGCGGTGTGCAGCCTGCTTCGCCGACGGCAACGCCGACGCGAAAGACGAGTAGCCAGATGAAGCCTGAAGCGACCCCGCAAAGCGCTGTCATGACGGACCAGACGATGATGCAGAGCGCAATGATCAATACGCGATTGGCGCGGTCAGCCCACATCGCGATCGGAATGCCCATAGCGGCATAGAACAATGCGAAGGGCGGCCCGGACAAGAGGCCCCATTGCGTGTCATTCAGCTGAAATGTGTTGATGATCGGCTGGGCAACGACCGAAATGAGCGTTCGGTCGATGAAGTTCAGCGTGTAGACCAGCATCAGGGCGATCAGCACATAGGTGCGATAGCCTTTTGAACCGAAGCCTGTGATGTGTCCGCCCGTGGCCGTTTGGCCAGCTGTCGTGTCGGTCATCCGCCGAAAATCCTCCCGAAAATACCGGGCGCGTCTTGGCGGCGCCTCTCTACATGTCCCCCTACGGTAATGACATGTGCAGGGGGCGCAAGGCCTTACTCTGCGACAGCGTGCGAGCAAGGCCTTGCGGAGGTCAAATTGCCACTACTGGCTCAGCGCCAACTGTACTTCCGACGCCGCAACGGCGAGGGCTGCAGCATCAGCGTCCATTGGGGCAGGGCGAAGCGCGGTCGGGTAGGCTTCAGCCAACAGGCCAAGCGCCGCGCGAATGGATTCTGCTGCATCGGAATTTTCGGCCGTGATGTCGCTTTCCGCTTGCGTAAAGGCGCGCTCGGCGGCCTGATAGAAGCCGTAGCCGTCCAGATACGTCTCGTAGAAATCAGAATCGAGCGACAGGCGATACATGTCGGATGCGCGATCGATCTGGTCGGAGGCGACATGGGCGCTGACCATGGCATCGGACATGTCGGTGGCGGGGGCGCTCTCGGCGGCTTTGTCGAGCGCGGCAAGGATCGCGTCCGTGCGGGCGTTGATCTGTTCCTGGCTTTCCCCGGCAAAGACCGCTGCAGACGTGTCTGTAAACAGGTCGGTAAAGTCGGCGACGCCTTGAGCTGCAAAGACCGGTTCCATGTCGAACAGGACTTCGGAGACCGGATGCGCGTACATTTCAGCCGCGGCGGTCGTTTCGCCTTTGGCGTAGGCGTCGCGCGCGGCCAGGACGTGGGCTGCTGCAATGGCCAGCGCGGCCTTGTAGACGACCGGGTCGGTATAAGCGGCGTCAATGGTCACACCGCCTTCGCCTTCGCCGCCTTCAGTAGCCAGTGTGTTGGCTTCTGCGGTTGGATCCACTTCTGCAGGTGTTTCAGGCTGCGCGATCTCTGTGCCTGCCTCGTCGGCAGGGGCGGCAGGCTCACTGCAACCTGCAAGCGCGCCAGTCATCAGGACGGTGCCCAGACCAAGACTGGTCCACTGCTTCAGTTTGGTGTCAAAGGCCATGATATACTTCCTCTTTGCGTCGATCTGCTATAGCGCTGAATGACGCAAATGCAAATTATTCGCAAGTAGGCGCAACATGCTTTTGACCCTTTCCAACGTACTCGATGAGGCCGACCTGCGTGATGTCCGCGATCTGGTCGCAACACTCGGCTGGCGCGATGGCGCAGAAACGGCCGGTGGCATGGCCCGGGCGGTCAAGCGCAACCAGCAAGCAGATCTGACATCCCGTACCGGCGCTCAGGTTCGCCAGCTGCTGAAGGCCAAGGTGGAGCGACACCCTGTTCTGCGTGCGGCGGCCCAGCCACGCCAGTTCTCGAAACTGATTGTCAGCCGGACCGAGGAGGGCGGCGGATACGGTCATCACGTCGACAATCCATTCATGGGAGCAGGGGAGTCGCGCTTGCGCACCGACTTTTCTTTCACGCTCTTCCTGTCCGATCCGGGCGACTATGAGGGGGGCGAGCTGGAGATCGATCTGGCGGGGATGACCCAGTCCATCAAATTGGACGCGGGAGACATGGTGCTCTATCCATCGACCAGTCTGCACCGGGTTGCGCCGGTGACTTCCGGCAAGCGGCTCGTCTGTGTTGGCTGGATTGAGAGCAGCGTGCCAGATGCGGCGGTACGGGAGATCATCTTTGACCTTGAGAATCTGCGATCCAGCCTGTCGGGCAGGCTGGATCTTCAGTCTCCGGAAATGCTGGTTCTGTCGAAGAGTATTTCCAATCTGGTGCGCCGGTTCGGCCAGAGCTAAGTCATGGCAGTAAGGGTGTCGGGCAAGCCAGTTGCAGCTAGCAGGAAGCAGATGGCCGCAAGAATCGACCCGAAAGTGCGAACATGGTTCCACCCTGTCCAGACGGTACCGAACCTCTTCCAATAGATCGCGGCATCCGGCGAAGAAGGCGTAAGGCCGTCGAGATGTTTATTCATCGGAACGTTGCCGAACATGGTGACCCCGAGCACGGCCGTCATGTAGATCGCGGTTCCGATCAGTATCAGGATCTTTGGTGACCCTTCCAGGCTTTGCCAGGCATAAAGGGAGGCGGCGAGCATGATAGGTGCCAATGCCAACGTGATCGCCAGAAATGCCGAGCGAAACACTGTCCGGTTGATCTGTTGCATGGAGTCGATGCCGCCAGCTGGCGCGGCGCGGATGAGGCCGGCCATTACGAAATCGGAGAAGGCTTGAAACACACCGCCGACGAGGGCGGTAAAAAGACCGATGGTGAGGCAGGCATAGACAAAGAGATGGGTCGTCATGAGTTTGATTCCTTGGATGTGGCATGCCCGCCGAAGAGGATCAGTCAGCTACGGACATGCGGGGTGAGTGAGGCGGGCGTCACGCAGCGGCGCTCCAGAGCCCGGAGGCGGCGACTTCGTTCGCGAAGTCGGAAAAGTCCTTTGGCGGTCGGCCCAGGGCCCGTTCCACACCGTCACAGATTTGGGCATTGCGGCCATCGAGTATGGTGGAGAATAGGTAGTCGAGCAGCCAGATCATGTCTTCCGGAGCGCCAGCCTGGCGAAACCCTTGAAGAAATTCATTAGCAGGCACACGGACGAAACTGATCTTGCGGCCGGTTGCGCGTGACAATTCGCTGGCCAGTTCGTCAAACGTCATCAGTCGGGGACCGGTCACTTCGTAGACTTCGCCAATATGTCCGGTCTCGGTGAGAGCAGCGACGGCCACGTCGGCAATATCCTCGGCATCCACGAACGGTTCCGGCACATGTCCAGCTGGCAGTGTGATGTCACCAGACAGGACCAGCGGCAGGAAATCGCCTTCGGAGAAATTCTGATTGAACCAGCTGGCGCGCACAATGGTCCAGTCGAGACCGCTTTCCTGCACGATGCGCTCGCAGGCCTGGGCGTCTGGCTCGCCGCGTCCAGACAGCAGGACGAGATGCTGCACGCCCTGCGCTTTTGCGCGTTCGACAAGGTGCCGGATCGCTTGCTTGGCGGCGGGCACGGCGAGGTCAGGCGTGTAGCTGATATATACCGCGCTCATGCCAGCCAGCACGGCGTCCCAGCCGGACGGCTCATCCCAATCGAAGGCGGGCGAGCCGGACCTTGATCCGACCCGGGTATCAATACCCCGCTCGCGCAAACGGCCGACAATCCGACGACCGGTCTTTCCGGTGCCACCCAATACGAGCACAGGCCCGCGATGCGTTGTCTGGTTATGAAGGTGCTGTGTCATGTTCAATCTCCTTTGCTTGACACCGTGTAAAGTTGACATGGCGTCAAGTGCCTATAAATTGACATCATGTCAAGTGAGAATCTCGAAACCCGCGAAAAAATCATGCGCGCTACATGGAAATTGCTGGAGGAATCTGGCGGGTCCGGCGTACGCATGAGCGATATCGCCAAGGCCGCGGGCATCAGCCGCCAGGCCGTCTATCTTCATTTCCCGACACGCGCGGACCTGCTGACCGGGACGGCGCGCTATATGGACGAAGTCCGAAACATAGACGAACGTCTTGCGGCGAGCCGTAAGGCCAAAGGAACGGACCGTCTGGATTTGTGGGTGGAGGCGTGGGGGAACTATATTCCGGAAATTCACGGAGTGGGGCGCGCCTTGATCGCCATGCGAGACACCGACGACGCCGCTGCGGCTGCCTGGAATGACCGAATGCAAGCCGTACGGCATGGATGTGAAGCCGCTGTGATGGCGCTCAAGTCCGCAGACCAGCTGATGCCCGACTATTCAGTCGAACAGGCAACGGATTTGCTCTGGGCGCTGTTGTCAGTCGAAGTGTGGGAAAAGCTGCGGTTCGAATGCGGATGGTCGCAGGCCGTCTATATTACGGCTGTTCAGAAAATGGCGCGCGACAGTCTGGTGTCCTGATCAGATCAGTCCGGCTGATTTCAGGCTGGTGACGCCGCCCGTGCCGGCAATCAGATGATCGTGCACGGTGATGTCGAATGGATCGAGTGCATCAATGATCTCGCGGGTAATGTCGATGTCTGCGCGCGACGGTGTGGGGTCACCTGACGGATGATTGTGCACCAGAATGAGCGCTGATGCATGCAGCTCCAGCGCGCGGCGGGCGACCTCACGCGTATAGACGGGCGCATGGTCGACCGTGCCATGTCCCATGATTTCGTCGGCGATCAACTGGTTTTTCCGATCCAGGAACAGGATGCGGAACTGTTCGCGCTTTTCGTGCTGGAGTTCGGTGCGAACATAATCGATGAGCGCCGACCAGGAGGAAATGGCGGGCTTCTTCTGGATCGTCTCTCTGGACGCCCGGGCGTTGAGTTCCGCAATGGCCTTGAGATACGCTGCGACTGTCTCGCCGACACCGTTGACCTTGATGAGGTCGGATGTCGGGGCAGCGAGGATGGCCGACAGACTGCCAAAGCGGGCTTCCAACGCTTTCGCGATGGGTTTGACATCCCGGCGCGGGATGAAGGCCATGAGCAAGACTTCGAGCACTTCGTAATTGCTCAGCGCGGTTGCGCCGCGCGTCAGCAGTTTGCCTCGCAATCGGTCGCGATGACCTTTCCAGTGGGGTTCTTCGGGGGACGTGCTCATTATGGTTGAAAAACCATGAAATGACGTTTCGATAAAGTGACTTAGATCACGTGGCCCCAGATTGAACTTGAGAATTGTGTGGTCGCGGATAGACTTCCCCCAGGGACAATCCGTGGGAGAATGAAACATGTTGAACAAAATCGCGCTTTGCAGCGCTGGCTTGCTGGCGCTGTCTGCTTGCATGACCCAGCCGAAAGACCATGACCATCGCGGTGTTTCAGCAGATCATGTTCACGCGCATCCCGACAAACTTGTCGTTGCGGGAGCAGGGGAGGCCATCGAGAACCCGTTCCATCCTGTCCGACTATTGCTGTCGTCCGAAGAATCGTCGGGCGATGTGACAGTATACGAATTTGAACTGCCTCCGCGCAGCCCTGGGTCACCGCCACATACCCATACGCGCGAGGATGAGTATTTCTACGTCGTGTCCGGTGCGCTCAGTGTCATGTCGGGCGACGAGATCCTGTCGCTTTATCCGGGCGACTTCGCTGCGTTGAACCGGGGCAACACGCACATGTTCTGGAATGGCAGCGATGAGACCACGAGGCTGATCATGACCACCACCGGTGGGTCTTTTGAAGGTTTCATGAATGATGCCGGTCCGCGCATTGCGGAGGCCAAGCCGGATTCAGCCGAAGCAGCAGGCGCTGTAATCGGCCAGCTTGCAGCCGAATACGGGATCACGATTGCGATGGAGAAGATGCCTCCGGAAGCCGCGCCAATCTATATGCCGCCGCCGCCCGAAGAATAGCGCCCGCTAAAGCTGGACCTTGTGAGGCTGGTGCCAACCTTTCGGGGATGTGCTGAAGATTTCAACACCATCCTCGGTCACGCCGACAGAATGTTCGTACTGCGCCGACAGCTGGCGGTCGCGAGTCACGGCCGTCCAGCCATCTGGCAGGATCGCAGCGTCCTTGCGGCCCAGGTTCAGCATCGGCTCGACCGTGAAGAACATGCCGGGCTTCAGTTCCGGGCCGGTATTGTAATCCGATGAGTGGACGACGTTTGGCTCGTCATGGAACAGGCGTCCCAGGCCGTGGCCGCAGAAGTCCTCTACGACCGACATGCGATTCAGCCTGGCAATTTCGGAGATCGCGCCGCCAATGTCGCCAAAGCGCTTGCCGGGGCGGATCTGCGCGATGCCGGCCATGAGCGCATCATAGGTCACATCCATCAGGCGCTCGGCCTTCCGCTTCACATTGCCGACGCCATACATGCGCGAATGGTCGCCATGCCAGCCATCAATGATCAGGGTGACGTCGATATTGGCGATATCGCCTTCCTTCAGCGGCTTGGCGCTGGGGATACCGTGACAGATGACATGGTTGAGTGAAATGCAACTGGCATGGCGGTAGCCGCGATAGCCGATCGTCGCGGAGGTTGCGCCATGATCCATGACGAATTCCCGCACCAGATTGTCGAGATGTTCGGTGGTCACGCCGGGCTTCACTTCCGGCACCAGCATATCGAGGCATTCGGCCACGAGACGTCCCGCCTTTCGCATACCTGCGAAGCCTTCGGCATCGTGAATGCGAATTTCGCCCGTGCGCATCGGCAGCAGGAGGGAAGTGTCAGTCATCAATCGGGGCCTTTCAGGGGCGGAAATACCTGTATCTGCCCCCTAGATAGCAATTTGCCCGGCTAAGTTCCACCTTCAGGCCTGCCAAACAGTATCAGACTCAGGCCCCATCCGTCTTGTCGCGCTTTTCAGCGGCCGCTTCGGCAGACTCTGCAGCGCGTTTCAGTTCTTCGCGCCGCTCGTCATCAAACCGTTCGGGCTCCTGGTAAATCTCGCGCGTGCCTTCCTCGCTGACCGCTTCCGCGGTGCGGGATTTCAGTCGGCCCCGGCTAACCCCCCAGATCAGGGCGATCAGCAAGAGCAGCGCGCCTACGCCATATAAGAGTTCCGGTGCCATGGGTCTTGATCCTCTGAAAGGGTTACTGGAGCTGGGTGCCAAGCGTGATGTCGATGGCGCCGAGGGCGACCGACATCGGGCAGCCGTTCTTGGCCTTGTCGGCGATGGCGTCAAAATCATCCTGTTCGATGCCTTCAACCACGGCCGTAAGCGTCAAGGCGCTGCGCGTGATTTCGAATCCGCCACCCTCTTTCGGCTCGACCGACACGATGCATTTCGTATCCAGATCGGTGGCAGGTGTTCCGTTCTCGGCCAGCAGGTGGGAGAGCTGCATGGTGAAACAGCCCGCATGTGCGGCGGCGAGCAATTCTTCCGGATTGGTACCCGACGTGCCGCTCTCATCTTCAAATCGCGCCTTGAAGGAGTAGGCGTGATCGGACAGCGCGCCGCTCTGCGTCGTGAGCGAGCCTTTGCCGTCCGCGAGGTTTCCGGACCAATGGGCGGTGGCATGACGTTTCATGGCGTGTCCTTTCAATCAATTGGGTATTGAAAAATGCAATGCGCGCAGACTCAATACGTTCCCGCTTGTCTCTCCTAAATGCATTGGTCATGGTCTGGTCCTGCGGGAAGAAAAGGAATGCGCGCAATGCTCAAATTGGAAGTCTGTCGTCGGTGTCTCACCGGGTTTGCCTTCGCCTTGACGGCGCTGTCTCTTGCGGCGCTGCCCGCAATGGCGGAACAGAATGAGGTAGCAGACTGGCCGCCTCTCGCTCCTGCCGGGCCCGCCAAGGCGTTCAGCTCGGATGGACTGCATGCGCTCGACGAACGCCTGCAAAAGTTCGTCTCGGACGAGCATGTCGTGGGCCTTCAGGCCCTGCTCGTCAAAGATGGTGAGGTTGCTCATTATGGTCAGTACGGTGTGAGGGATGTTGAAACATCGACACCCGTGCAACCGGGCACGCTGTACCGGATCTATTCCATGACCAAGCCGATCACGGGCGTTGCCCTGATGCAGCTCCATGAAGATGGCAAGTTTGACCTCGACGATCCGATCACAAAATACATCCCTGAATTTGAAGCGCTGAAAGTGCTGGTGGGCGAGCATGAAGACGGAACACCGATCCTGAAAGACCCATCGCGCCCCGCGACCATGCGGGAACTGATGAGTCACTCGGCCGGTTTCGCTTACGGCCTTGGTGGAGATGATTATGCCAATGCCCAATTTCGGGAGCAGAATGTCCTCAAATCGCCTGATCCGCAGACCTTCATCGCCAAGGTCGCAGGTATCCCCTTGCTGCATGAGCCGGGGCAAGTCTGGTACTATTCGGTCTCGGTCGACATTCAGGGTTACCTGGTAGAAAAATTCTCGGGATTGTCTCTTGGCGAATACCTCAAGGAAAACGTCCTCACGCCGCTGGGCATGGATGATACCGGATTTTATGTTCCCGAAGCGGAGTATGATCGGCTATCCGACGTCGTGTATTATGCCTCCGAGCGGGATCGGTTCGAGCCATTCTACACCGAGACTGTGCAGTTCAGGCAGTCAACCATCGCCTTCGAATCGGGGGGCGGCGGGCTCGTGTCCACGATCGACGACTATGCCCGGTTCTGCCAGATGATGCTCAATGGTGGCATGCTGGACGGCCATCGTATTCTGCAGGAGGACACGGTGGCCCTGATGCGGACAAACCAGTTGCCGCCAAATGCAGGCGTGGAATTTGATGGCACGCAGCGAAGTGTCTTCACGCCGAAGCGTCGCGATTTCGGCATTGACTTCGCCATCATCTCTGATCCCGTCGCCATGGACAGCCCAGCCGGTACCGGCACTTATTATTGGGGCGGGGCTGCTGGGACATGGTTCTGGATCGATCCGGAGAATGATCTATTCTTTATCGGCATGATCCAGCGCTTCGGCGCACGACCCGGGGAGCCGGCGGGTTTTCGTGAGGAATCGATGCGGCTCGTCTATGAGGCGCTTGAAGAATAAGCCAGTCTGGGCAAAGTGTCTTTATGACAAAAGAATCTCCCACGGCAGCCGTCCTCCTGATCGGGGACGAGCTGCTCTCCGGTCGGACGCGCGACATCAATCTGCAACAGATTGCTTCCTATCTTGCGCCGCTCGGTATTCCCGTCCGGGAGACCCGGATCGTGCCCGACGTGGAAGACGAGATTGTCGAGGCCGTGAATTCGCTGCGCGCAAAATACACCTATGTCTTCACAACGGGCGGCATTGGTCCGACACATGATGACATCACGGCTGATGCCATCGCCAAGGCGTTCGGGGTGGAGATTTCAGAACATCCTGAAGTCACGGCTATGCTGGCCCAACGCTATGAGGCAATGGGCACAGACTACACGCCAGCCCGTCGGCGCATGGCGCGTATTCCGCATGGCGCCCAGATCGTGGCCAATCCCGTGTCCGGGGCGCCGGGCTTCCAGACCGGGAATGTCTTTACCCTGGCGGGTGTTCCGTCGGTTGCGCGCGGCATGCTGGAAGATATCGGGCCGAGGCTGGAGACAGGCGCAGTCATTCACAAGGTCACGATACGGGGCAGGGGCTTGCGCGAAGGTGACATTGCCGAACCGCTGGGCGTGCTGGCCAAGGAGATGCCGGACGTCGCACTCGGTTCCTATCCCTGGTTTCGGGGCATTGGTGACAATGGTGTCCACCTGGTTGCCAGCACGATACAGGAAAGCCTTATCCCCATGATTACTGACAAGCTGGAAGCGATCATCTCTGCGACGGGCGTCCAGCCGGAGCGGGTCGAGGACGCAAACGCATGAGTTTTCTGGCGCGCACCCCCGCGATCCTTGTCAGCTTCGTTTCGATGCTGGTGATTGGTGCAGGCTTCGGTCTGTGTCGGCCAATGGTGGGCGGGGCATTTCTCGACATGACCTCCGATCCGGAGATGAGCCGAACGATCATTGCCACGATGAGTGACGCCCAACGTGCCGCCCATGCCTGGGTGACGGTGTTGCTGGATACGGCGTATCCCCTGGCTTATGGGGGCTTCCTCGGCGGACTGGCCCTGCGCTTCTTTGGCGGCATGGGAAAGTACGCAGCGCTACCAGCGTTCGGGGTCGTGATCGCCGACCTGACTGAGAACATGGTTCAGGTGCTGGCCTTGGCGGGATGGGTCGACGCGCTTGATGCCAAGGCGTGGCTGACGCCCCTCAAATTTGGCCTGTTCTTCCTTGCGGCCGGAATCGCCGTGATTGCTCTCGTGATCGGCATTGTGAATCTGGTTCGCAAGCGCCGGGCCTGATCCCTTCCAAAACCGCCCTAACGTCAAGCATGGTCCTCCCCGCTTGTCCTCGCTAAGAGAGGCAAACAGGAAAATTGGAGGATCCCATGGCGGAAGATATCGTAAAGGTCGAATTGGACGGACCGGTTGCGCTCGTAACACTGAACCGGCCCGACGCGCTGAATGCGCTGAACCGAGCCCTGCGCGCCGAGATCGTCAGCGTCTTCAACGAGCTGAAAGAGAACAAGGATGTCCGCGCGGTTGTGCTGACTGGTGCCGGGCGGGCCTTCACCGCCGGGATCGACCTGAAGGAGGCCGGCCAGACCGGTTTCGCCCTGGGCGCTGACGAAGATTCCAAGTCCATAGATATGGCGCGCGCACTGGCCGATTATCCCTGGCCAATCATCGGCGCGATCAACGGCTTTGCAATCACCGGCGGGTTCGAACTGGCGCTGATGTGCGACGTGCTGCTGGCCTCTGAACATGCCAAGTTTGCCGATACACATGCCCGCGTCGGCATCGTGCCGGGCTGGGGCCTCTCACAGAAGCTGTCGCGCATGATTGGTATCAGCCGAGCCAAGGAGCTGTCTTTCTCCGGTAACTTCCTCGATGCCCACACCGCGGAACGTTGGGGACTTGTGAACCGTGTTTACGAATCCGACGAACTCGTGCCGGCTGCCATGAAGCTGGCGCACGACATGTGCAGTTCCCAGCCGGACCTGCTCAAGCAATACAAGGCGCTGATCGATGATGGCTATGGCATGAATTTCGCCGCCGCCATGAAGGAAGAAGTCAAACGCTCCATTGCTCATGCCGAATCTGTGACGGCAGACGCTGTGGAAGAGGCTCGCAAACAGGTCACCGCGCGTGGCCGGGACCAGCAGGAGTAGAGCACCATGAGAGACGTAGTCATTTGCGAACCCGTCCGCACCGCCGTTGGCGGCTTTGGCGGCGCCTTCAAGACCGTGCATGCGCACGAGATGGCATCACATGTCATCCGTGAGCTGATGGTAAAGACAAAGCTGCCCGCCGAGGCGGTGGAAGACTGTATCTTCGCGCAATGTTATCCGACCATGGAAGCCCCGGCCTTTGGGCGCATGGTGGCACTGGATGCCGGGCTAACAACTTCGACCGGTGGCTACCAGATCGACCGGCGCTGTGGCTCCGGCCTGCAGGCGGTGATCAATGCCGTGATGCAGGTGGCAACCGGCGCAAATGACGTTGTCATCGCGGGCGGGGCGGAGAGCATGTCGAATGCGCCCTTCTTCTCCATCGATATGCGGTGGAACATCAAGGGCGACGGCCTGATGCTGCATGATGGCCTGTCACGCGGTCGCTATACAGCCGGCGGCAAGAACCATCCCGTGCCGGGTGGCATGATCGAGACGGCGGAGAATTTGCGCCGTGATTATCAGATCACGCGCGACGCGCAGGATCAGTTCGCTTACAATTCGCACATGAAAGCGGCTGCGGCCCAGAAGTCCGGCAAGTTCTCTGAGGAGATCATTCCGTACACCGTGAAAGGTCGCAAGGCCGATACGGTCGTGGACCAGGATGAGCACATTCGCCCGGATTCCTCTCTGGAGAAGCTGTCCACGCTGCGCGCGATCCGGGGCAAGGTGGACGATCAGTCGACGGTGACCGCTGGCAATGCGTCCGGCCAGAATGATGGCGCGGCAGCCTGTATCGTCTGTATGCGCGAGGCGGCAGAGAAATATGGCCTCAAGCCGCTTGGGCGATTGGTTTCATGGTCGGTTGCAGGCGTTGGGCCTGAAGTCATGGGAATTGGGCCGGTGCCGTCCAGCCAGAAGGCCCTCAAGACGGCAGGTCTTGAACTGAAGGACGTTGACGTCATCGAGCTGAATGAAGCCTTCGCGGCGCAGGTGCTTGCCTGCACCAAGGCGCTTGAATTCTCCGAGGACGACATGGAGCGGCTGAACGTGAACGGCTCCGGCATCTCGCTCGGCCATCCGGTCGGCGCGACCGGCGTGCGCATCCTGACCACGATGCTCCGGGAAATGGAGCGCCGCGAGGCGCGCTATGGCTTGGAGACCATGTGCATCGGGGGCGGGCAGGGGCTCGCAGCCGTGTTCGAGCGGGTCAGCTAGAACACATCTTCAGCCGGTGGCCGTGTGTTCAGCGCAACGGCCACCGCGATAATGAAGAAGACGACGCCGAGCAGGTAACACAGGGTGCTGGCAATATGGACCATTCCCATTGTCTGAGCCGTACTGCTGACATCATGCGTCCCGAGGATGACCTGCTGCCGTAGAACTTGTCCTTTGATTTGCGCGGCGTGACCGAACAGCGCTGCACCGAGGTGAAGCGCGCCAAATACGCTGGCCGCCGTTGAAGGCCGGACCCGCAGGATGAGCAAATGCACGAGACCAAACGCCACCGCAGACAATCCTGACAGGACGCCTTGCGGCAGGGTGGATGCCAGCATAGCGGTTCTGGCGAACCTGCTCATGTCTGGCGCGATAAACGCAGGAATGGCTGTGGCCGTCACTATCATCAGAGCAGCCGAGATGAACCAGAGTGTCGGGAGGCTGTTTTTCAACGCGCAGGTCGTCCTTCTTTCTGCTGGTTTCAACGATGAAATCTAGCATCCCCCGTAAAATACCGTTATGTCCAGCATCGGCCATGCGGGCGTGGCGAAATTGGTATACGCAAGGGACTTAAAATCCCTCGGCCGCAAGGCCTTGCCGGTTCGAGCCCGGCCGCCCGCACCATGCCATCATGTTTGGTCGACTCTTATGATCGAGACAGAACGCGCAGGTCGCGTCCTTGGTACACGGCTTGCATGTTTCTCGCCCAAGAGGAGAAATCACATGTACCCAGCCATTCTGTCCTGCCGCCGCCCGAAACTACAGGTCCTGCGCCTATCGGGGGCCTGCCTGCCGACGCCTGCAGCACCGGTTTCATTCCCAAAACGCATAGAGCCTATTTCGGCTTTCGGGGAACAAAAGGACAATCTCGATCATATCTAGAGGGCAACACGCAGAGAATTCACAAGGACAAGCCCTCATGTTTCGCGCCCTTATTGCCTCCACTGCCCTCGGCCTGATGGCCCTGCCTGCCTTCGCCGGCCCGGAAGCGGAGGCCGTAATCGAAGGCGCCGCAAAGCATATTGCCGACCCTCAGAAGGGCCGCGAGACGCTGCGCCAGTCCATGGACCTGGATACAGTCGCCAATTTCACCCTCGGGAAATATGCCCGCCGCGTCACGGATCAGGAACGCAGCAGGTTCGCAGACGCCTTCGAAACCTATCTGTTGAGCAGCTTCGAAGATCAGCGTGAAAAATTCCGCGATGCAGAGATCACGGTTACCGGATCAAAGGATCGCACGCCGACAGATTCCATCGTGGAAACGCGAGTCGTTCGCCCCGGCGAGGCGCCTCAGACAGTGCGCTGGCGTGTTATTGAAAAGAATGGCGACTGGCGTGTCGTGGATGTCGAAGTGCTGGGCCTGTGGCTCGCCATCGAACAGCGTGCCCAGATCGCGGCTATCATGGACCGTCCGCGCGCCACGATTGATGATGCGATCAACGCCCTCAATTCCTGACCTGGAATCTGGTCAGGCGGCTTCGTCGACCACAGCTTCTTCCTCATCGGACTTGTCCTGACGGTCTGACGCGTCGCCGATCGTGAACAGGTCGGCCTCGCGGCTGAGCCAATCTGCCAGTTCTTTGTCGGGTACGCCCAGGACTCTCAGCATATCCGCGACCATCTCAATTCCCTTGGGCTCTCCAGCCACGAGGTGCGCGCGTATGTTCAGTTCGAGATATCGGTCGAGATCATGGATGGTTTCGACAGCCACGAGTCGGACCAGGTCTGGGAAGCGGCGATTGATGCTGGGTGTGACTTCCTTGGACACTTCATAACGCGCTTTTCCAAGCACGACCGCGCGCGCATTGCTGCCCCCCACAGCTTCGATCAGCTTCATGTTGGCGGCATCTCCGAACGAGACATTGTATCCATCTGCGACCGCAGACAGAAAGCGGTCGGGATCTCCGTCAGTCGCGATATAGGGGATGTCAAAGTCGATCAGAGCGTCGACGGCCAGTCGCCCGGCGGCAGACATGCCAATGACGATGACAGGCCGCTCGCCAGCAGGTTCGCCTGATGTTTCCATCGTGACCTGCTTGCGCCGCGCCAATTCGCGCGAGAGCTTGCCTCCGAGCATGGCCCAACTCGGTGCCAGCGCCAGAGAGAGTGCAATGGCGGCGATCAGGCTGCCCATGAGGGCAGGGGGCATATTGGCAGTGATTGAGGCCAATGAGAGGATGACGAGTGTGAATTCCGACCCCTGTGCCAACAATGTGGCGAGCTGGGTAGCGCCGGGCACACTCCAGCCATTCATGCGGGCGGCGATATAGCCGAGCGCAGTCTTGACCGTCAGGATGCCAAACGCGCCGATCACGACGAGCGGCAGGTTTCTCAGCAGGCCCGGCAAGTCAATCGACAGGCCGACACTGATGAAAAAGAAGGACAGGAGCAGCCCGCGAAATGGTCCCATTTCCGTTTGCACCTGGTGGCGAAACGGTGTGCCGGACACGGCCAGGCCTGCCAGGAATGCGCCCAGGGTCAGCGAAAGTCCGATCATGGCAGTCGCGCAGGCGGCCGCCAGCACAAGCAACAGTGTGAAAGCCGTAAAGGCTTCGTCATTGCGGGTGGCTGCCAGCGTCCGGAAAACCGGGTTCAGCAGGTAGCGTGAAAACAGCATGGCTGCGCCGAAAGCGATCAGGGCCTGCACAAAGGCCAGCAACAATCCAGCCGCCAGCGGGACTGCACCGCCATTCAGGAGATATTCTGACAGAAGGCCCGCAAGGCCGGCGGCGGTCTCTCCTTCCCCAAGCGACGTGGCGAAGATCATCAGGAAGATGGCGACAATATCCTGAAAGATCAGGACATGTGTGGCCGTGCGCCCGATCGGACACGAGTTTTGCTCGCGCTCTGTCAGGATCCGCGCAACGACCGCTGTAGACGAAAGGCCAAGACTGAGGCCTACCGCGATCGCAATCGACCAGGATATGCCCAGCATATAGAGCGCGCCTGCACTGATCAGGCCTGTCAGCAACAGATGGACAGGGGCAAGGCCGAGCAGGTCACCACGGCTTTCTTTCAGTTCGCGGAGCGAGACATGCATGCCGATATCGAAGAGCAGGAAGACCACGCCGAGCTCGGCCAGCAAATGCGTGCCGCCACTCTCATGGATCAGGTTCAGCATGCCCGGACCGATCAGAATTCCCGCGAGGAGGTAGCCAACGATGGGGCTGAGATTGAGCGCCCGGGACACCAGGGCGGCTGCCGCGCCGAACCCCAACAGGGTGATTGCGGGAACGAGCGCGCCCACGGCGTCGGCAGGGCTCATTTCAGCGGCCATGGGGGAGCTCTTTCTTCTGGGTGGAGTCGAACTCCCAACTTAAGGAGGATTGCGCAAAAATAAAGGCCGCCAGCTCTCGAGGGAACCGGCGGCCTTCACCAGACTGCACGCGAAGGAGGGCAATGTCTCGCGCACAGTTTGTGAAGAATATCCGAGCGCTAGAGGCTCTTTGCGAGAGTCAGGACAATGCGCTCGTCGGCGATGTCCGTACCGTCGATGTCGGTATCCCAGTAACGCAGGTCCACATCGATGCCGATTGGCAGCGAGTAGGTGCCACCAAGCGACCAGTTGGTGTAGTCGCCGCCACCATCGAAGGAGTAGTTGCCGACGGATACGTCAGCTGCGAAAGCGTCGGTGAAGGCATACCCCGCAGAGCCTTCAACATAGACGCTCTCATTGTCTGGATCCCAGTAGACGGCGCCGCCTACTTCAACTCCGCCTTCGAAAGCATAACCCAGAGCGGCCTGCAGTTCGACGAAGTCGAGGTCTTCATCATCCGAGTCCGGATAGGAATAATAGATGACGCCGAGATCCCAGGAGACGCCGTTCGAGAATTCGCTGGCGACGCCGGCGTAGAGGTCGAGCTCTACATTGGAGTCAGAACCGTCTTCGAAGTCGATATTCGATGCCCATGTACCCGCATAGAATATACCGTTCGCATAGTCGAAGCCGCCGGAGATGGCCATGTCCTCATTGGACTGGGAGACGCCACGCCAGACATAGTCTGTGCTGAGAGCGACGTTACCGGACCATTCTCCCTCGGCAGCTGCCGTGCCAGCCACTGCCAGCATTGCTGCAAGTGCTACCCCTGCGCGGAAAAGCTGTTGTTTCATGTTTTAGTACCCCGTTGTTGAATCGCGCTGTTGCCAGCGCCAAAACCACGATGACGCGGCTTTATCCGGGATCAGAAACAAAAATATGGAGGTTGCGGGACGGCAACCGGAACGCCAGAATTTTGTGCACGCAGGCGCGACAATGCCTTAGGCTTGTGCGCTCTGGTTTTGGTCACCGTGCGGTCAACGGCGCGTACCCAAGATGTGTGCCAGCATCGACCAAAAGCGTCTCTCCCGTCACGTGTCGAGAGGCATCAGTCAGGAAGAAAAGGGCCGAATCTGCAATATCGTCGGGCCCGCTGGCCACGTTGAGCGGTGTCGCGGCCGCAACGGAGGCTTCCATGCGCTGATACTGCTCTTCATCCATCTTGTCCTTGAACCAGCGCGTGCCGATAAAGCCCGGACAAATCGCATTCACCCGAATCTCCGGGGCCAGTGCGCGGGCCAGCGACAGGGTCATCGTGTTGAGTGCGCCCTTGGTCGCCGCATAGGCCACCGATGAGCCGATACCCGTAACACCCGCGATGGAGGATGTGTTCAGCACAGCAGCGGCGCGACCAGTTTGACGGTGACTTTCAATGAGCAGGGGTTTGCAGGCCTGCATCATCAGGAAGGGACCGGCGACATTGACTGCGTAGAGGTCCAGGAAGTCTTCGCGGGTCAGGGCGTCCAGATCGGAATGGTCGCGCGCGTGTTTGGTCGTGCCGGCATTGTTGACGAGAATGTCCAGCCGCCCGGCCTGGGCCGCAGCCTCGGCCAGTTTACGACAGCCTTCATCCGTCGACACGTCAGCCTGAACAAGGCGCGACTGCGAACCGAGCGCCTGGCAGTCCGCTGCGGTCGCTTCGCCCTCCGCAACGGATCTGGCGCAATTGATGATCACATCAGCGCCGCGCTCGGCAAGTTTCAAGGCGATTGACCGTCCCAATCCTGTGGCTGAACCGGTTACGATCGCCTTGCGCCCGGCGAGTTCTTTTGGCTGTGTCATCGCGTTTTCTCCCGTAATTTCCATATGTGTCTGGGCTGGAATGTACGGGGCGTTGAGCAATGGTGGCAACAGGTTTCACCGAATTGGTCAAGAAAGCTGAAACCCGTCATTGGTACCCGTCGCTGCCTATACCGGAGACAGCAACCCATGGTCAGGTCGGCCAGTATCATTCAGCGCATTCAGGCCGTCTCGCGACGATCACGCGAGGATATGCGGCAGGTCGCGCAGGAAATGTGCTCACGCGGGCCGCAATCTGATGCCGAGGCTCAGGCTCTGTTCGACTTCAATGCGCGAATGAGGGGAGCGGACCCTGACTGGGACAGCCGGTTTGTCCGGGTGATGGCGCGTTATGTGCTTGCCCGCGATGCCGCCAATGGGGCGTTGACGCCAGCCAATCTCGATTGGCTACAGGCGCGGGTCGCGATCGGGGACAGGCTGCGCAACCGCAATCTGGCAGGCCTGTTCATGCGGCTGCTGCGCAAAGCCAGCGGGACGCCCGATGGGTTCGGTTTGATTGTGTTATCCCATTTATGCGACCAGATGATCCTGGATAATCAGGCAGATGCAACATCCGTGGGGAACGTCGCTGAAACGCTTCTGCTTTCGGGCCCGGAGCATGCGCCCTGGGTCAGCCGGGCTGAGGCAGCGATTCTCTTCCACACACAGGAGAGCATAGAGGGCAGCGAGAACGACCCGTCGTGGAACTTCCTGTTTGCACGGGCCATCGGGAACCATTTGGTCGCCCGCGCGCATCCCAATCCCCACACGGAACGCCATGCGCTCAACCGCAAGCATTGGCTTGACCCGAACGATCCCAATCCCGGCAAGTTTGTCGGGTGTCTTGCGCTGGGATTCGACAAGGGAAGCTGGTTCGAGCAAATGGGTAGGGAAGCGGAAAGGGCGAGCCTGGCCCGCCGAACTGCCAGCCTCGCCGCGAAATCAAAGCCTGCCCAGCCGCCACCTCGTACTGGCTGGTGGCGCAAGAGCCCGCCACCGAACCCGGTCACCACGGCGAGCAATACCCTGGTTGACTTCCTCAACCGTGAAGCGCCAGGTTTGCTGGCCGGATTGGTCGTCGCGGCACGCTAAAACGGAGGATTTCGCCATGCTCTTGCTCAATCTGATTGTGGCGGGAGCGCTGGTGGCGATTACGTTTGCCATCCACTTCGCGGGACTGGTGGCCCTGTCTGCGGTGATCCGCAAGCGCGACGTGCCGCACGTGAACCTGTCGACCGTGGTCGGGCAGGGGCTCGCCATCTTCTTTGTCCTGCTCAGCCTGTTTGCCATCCATTCGATCGAGATCTGGGTGTTCACGCTGACCTATCTGGCGCTGGGTACGTTTCCGGATGTCGAAACAGCCGTCTATTTTTCTACCTCGACCTTTTCCACAGTGGGATATGGCGATGTGCTGATCGACAAGGACTGGCGCATGCTGGCGGCAGCAGAATCCGTCATTGGTTTCCTGCTGCTCGGCTGGTCGACGGCATTCCTTGTCTCGATTTCTGCTCGGGTGCGCAACTTCGAGGCGCGCATCGAGCAGTTGGATGACAAGGACTAGGCCGGTTCCACGTCCTGCTTCATGAAGAAGCGCGCCCCGGCTACGGCCAGGCCCACCAGAACCAGTCCGCCAATCACCAGCGTTTCCGGTTTCGCGCCGAGATACTCGAAATATTGCGTGTAGCCATGGATCGTCAGGAACACGATTGAGGTTATCGACAGGAAGCTGTTCCGGCGTGCCGTAAAGATCATGGCGACGAGCGCGCCAATCCAGCCCAAGGTGAAGACATGGTCGGGGATGGCAATGGCAGCTTCACGCCATTCCGACCGGTCCGACCAGCGCTGCGGCGCAAACCAGTGTTCGCCAATCCGGTCACCCCAGAGCGAACCCACCCAAAAGGCAAAATTTACCATGAACATGGCCGTGCGTGCTGCGACGGTGACCAGATTGTTCCATGCGTCTGACAGGGTATTGCGGGCACGATAGAGACCCAGGGCGAGCAGGCCGAAGACAAGGATCGTGATGGTCGGTTCTTCGACGAACAGGGCGTAGCTGGCATGCCAGTAGCCTGTGCCAGAACCAAGAATGGCACCGAGGGACAAGACTGCAAACGCTGCCAGAAGTGCCGAACGGAACCACAGCGCTGCCGCGGTCATGACCAGTGCGATCAGTACGGTGGGCACCGTGCCATCATCCACTTCCCGGAATTCCCATCCGATCCAGCCTGCCACGCCAAGTGTACCCATAAGCGTTAGCGCCATGCCGAGGGTTTTCAGGGAATTTCCACGTGCGCTGCGGCGCAGGAATTCCGCGCCGCCCAACGCGACAAGTGCCAGAACGAGACCGGTTATGGCGTTCGGCACAAGTGCGATCGTGCCGCCGGCGACCGAGATGGCTCCGAAAATCAGCAGAATGTTTATCAGCACACCATTCCTGCGATCAGGCAGGGCGAAACCCTGCAAGCGCGCGGCTTCGGAGGAGTCGATCTGGCCATTGGCCAGCAGGGCATCGAGGTCGAGTATGATCCGGGACATGAGAACTATCTCCATAAGTAGTGAGCGCTTGCTAACATATCTGCGGCATCGTGGCAACCGACTTCCCCTATGGGAATTGTGGACATCGGCTTTCGGGCGGCTTAGTGCAGTCGCTGAAAGACTTTACATTGGATCGAGGCAGCATGTTCAAAAAGATTCTGATCGCCAACCGGGGGGAAATTGCAGTTCGGGTCATCAAGACCTGTCGACGGCTGGGCGTACAGACAGTGGTGGTCTATTCAGACGCCGATGCGGATTCCATGGCCATCGAGATGGCCGACGAGACTGTCTATATTGGTGCGTCACCTGCGTCAGAATCTTATCTGGTTGCCGACAAGATCATTGATGCGGTTCGCCAGACCGGTGCAGAGGCGATCCATCCTGGCTTCGGTTTCCTGTCCGAAAACCCTGTGTTCGCCAAACGGCTTGAAGAAGAGGGGATCGGTTGGATCGGCCCGAACGCCTACGCCATTGAAGCGATGGGCGACAAGATCAGCTCCAAGAAGCTGGCTGCCGAGGCCGGCGTGTCGACCGTGCCAGGCCATATGGGTCTGATCGAAGACACCAAGGAAGCGGTGAAGATTTCCAAGGAAATCGGTTATCCGGTCATGATCAAGGCGTCCGCGGGCGGGGGCGGCAAGGGCATCCGGGTTGCGGCCAATGACAAGGAAGTCGAAGAGGGCTTCCCGGCCGTGAAGGCCGAGGCAAAAGCGTCCTTCGGGGACGACCGCGTCTTTATCGAGAAGTTCATTCTTGAGCCGCGCCATATCGAGATCCAGGTGCTTGGCGACAAGCATGGCAATTGTATCTACCTCGTTGAGCGCGAATGCTCGATCCAGCGCCGCAATCAGAAAGTCATCGAGGAAGCGCCATCGCCGCTGCTCGACCCGGAAACCCGCAAGAAGATGGGCGAACAAGCCGTGGCCCTGGCCAAGGCCGTGAACTATGACAGCGCCGGCACCGTGGAATTCGTGGCGTCTGGCGCCGACAAGGGCTTCTACTTCCTTGAAATGAACACGCGTCTCCAAGTGGAGCATCCGGTGACCGAAATGATCACCGGTGTTGATCTGGTCGAACAGATGCTGCGGGTCGCTTATGGTGAGACGCTGAAGCTCAAACAGTCCGATATCAAGATCAATGGCTGGGCCGTGGAAAGCCGCGTCTATGCCGAAGACCCGTATCGCAACTTCCTGCCATCGATTGGTCGCCTGAAGCGTTTCCACGCGCCATCAGAAGGCGCGCTGGCTGGCGGTGAAGTCCGTATGGATTCCGGCGTCCGCGAGGGCGACGAAATCTCCATGTATTATGACCCGATGATCGCCAAGCTGATCACGCACGGCAAGGATCGCGACACCGCGCTCGACGTGCATGGAGAGGCGCTGGACCGGTTCCATATTGAAGGCATCCAGGACAACATGCCCTTCATCGCGGCCGTCATCGACGAAGAGCGGTTCCGCTCTGGCAATATCACGACCGCTTATATCAAGGACGAATTCCCGGACGGCTTTGACGGCGTGGAGCCGACCGAAGCGCAGGAAATCCAGCTGATCTGTTCTGCGGCCTATGTGCACGGCTTCTTCTCGCGCCGCGCCGCCGATACGAGCGGCCGCATGTCGCCGACGCCGGATGCGCGCCGCGACTGGATTGTCATTCTGGGCGACAAGCATCACCCCGTCACATTGGACCTCGGCGAAGATGGCGAAGCCGAGATCACCATCAATGGGGGCAAGACGCACACGCTGGTCACCGGTTGGTATCCGGGCCAGCATCTGGTCGAAGGCCTGCTGGATGGGCAGCCCTTTGCCGTGAAGTTTGCTGACCGGACCGAAGGCTATCTGTTTCGTCATCGCGGCGTTGCCCTGCGCGCGCTGGTCTGCACGCCGAACGTAGCCGATTTGCACGCTCGCCTGCCGGAAAAGGAAAAGCCGGATACGTCCAAGCTGATCATTTCCCCCATGCCGGGCCTTGTCGTTTCGATGGATGTCGAGCTTGGACAGGAAGTGCAGGAAGGCGAAGCGGTCTGCGTGGTCGAGGCGATGAAGATGCAGAACATCATCCGCGCCGAAGCCAATGGCACTGTGAAGGCCATCAATGTCGGCGCTGGCGACAGTGTGGCCGCCGACGAGATCATGGTGGAGTTCGGCTAAGGTCGGCTCACGCCTGAACTATTAACCCTGCTCTAACCAAATCGACGCGGAATCCTGCCTTGTGGGGCAGGGGGAGATTAACGAGTCATCCCTTGACCTTGCCGCTGATGCACCGAAAGTGCACCGGCCTTTCATGGTGAAAGCAATTCAAAGGGGGCCGAGATGGTCAGTTTTCCAGATGCAGTAAAAATGTTCTTTTCCCGCTATGTGGATTTTCAGGGTCGCTCACGCCGCTCGGAATACTGGTGGGTCGTACTCTTCAATTTGATCGTGTTCGGGGTCTTGGCGGCCCTCGCATTCGGCCTCGGCGGCAATTTCGAAACAGGTGAAATGAATCCGATCGGCATGATCTTCTTCGCGCTGATGGGTTTGTATGGCCTTGCCGTGATCATTCCGAGCATCGCACTCTTCATCCGCCGTCTTCACGATATCAACCAGACTGGCTGGATTTATCTCGGTCTCGTGATTGCCGGCTTCATCCCATTCATCAATTTCCTGGCATCGATTGCCCAGATTGTAATTGCCTGTATCCCCGGAACGGTTGGCCCGAACAAGTATGGCCCAGACCCGAAAAATCCGATGGCTGGTACCGCAGACACGTTCGTTTAGGCGCTGTCGCAGCAATCGAAATCCAGAGGAGCCGGACAGTCGTCCGGCTCTTTTTTGTTGCAAGAGTTTATCGTTTATTGATAAGGACGCGTAGTGTTCGACATGGCCCTGCCGTGTGAGGACCCGGATCGAGGAGACTGAAATCCTATGGACATGAGATATGTCCTCTTGTCGTCAAAAGGCCGTATCGGGTCGCGCACATTCCTGCGCGGTCTCACAGTGATCACGGCCGCCTTCATGATCGTGCAAGTGGCGAACACGTTCATCTCGCCCATGTTCGGTATTCTCGTTTATCCGATGGTCTATGTGTATGTCTGCCTGTTCTCCAAGCGACTGCACGATGCTGGCCATTCGGGCTGGTTCTATCTCCTGTTCCTGGCTGGCTACGGGATTGTGGGCAGCATAGTCAGCGCTCTGTTGATGCCCATCCTGTCACCGGTCGCGTTCGAGATGTATGCCCAATTCGGGAGCGACCTGTCCGGCGCGATGGATGCGTTGACTGAGAACATTCAGGAATTCGAGCGCCTGACCGCCCTGACCTCGCTAGCCAGCTTCCTGCTGACGACCGCATTGCTCGGCTTCATCGCCGCGCGCCTGCCTACCGATCTGGAAACGAACCGGTATGGCCCGCCGACATCCGGCACCCCAACGTCCAACACCTATTCCTGACCACTCCAGAGGACCCTGCCGGCATGACCCATCACACAATGACCCCCATCGATGCGCATCGCCCCTGGATCAGGGATGAGCGGGACGACCCGGCCCGGATGGACTGGTTTCAGACCCTGTTCAACCCGATGGGCATGACCGGAAAGCTGCATTTCAGCCGGGCGTGGACCTTCATGTTCATGGGGCGGGTGCTGCTATTCATCGTGCCGGTCTTTGTTGCCTTCATTGCCGGTCTTGCGGGCGCCGACATGTCAGGCGCGTGGCAGCCGGTCAAATCAGTTGGTATTCCACTGCCAGCGCTGTTGTTGCCGTTCTTCTTCTTCACGATCATCACGGAGTTCACATCATGGGTGGCGCATGTGCGCCGGTTTGCGGAAGCGAACCGCTCGACGCTGAAGGCCGCCATCGTGCTCGTCCCACTCTTCCTTGGCTTGCTCGGATTTGCCGGAGGTGTGGTGTCAGGATCTGCGCAGTATCAGGCCCAGCAGGCAAAGGCGGCTCAGGCAGAGACTGTCGCCGCAGAGGGCGGGGAGGCGGCAGAGACAGATGCTGCGGCACCGCAGGAAGCGCGTGGCCCGCGCCGTCCGGATGGACCGCCACCGACAGAGATGCAGATGGCAATGGGCGGCGGCATGGGCCTGGCCATGCCGCTCTGGGCGCTCTCATCCTTTTTCGTCATGCTGTGGACCTTGCTGCATGTTGCACGCCTGCCGAATGGTGGCGCTGGCCCGTTTCGCACAGGCAGTGATCTGACCCAGGAAGAACAGCGCCTGAAAGCTTACGAAACAGCCTAGGCAGGTTCTCTGATCGGATCGGGAGCGCGTACCAGCCGACTTTCGAATACGGTCTCGAAAGCATCTTTCAGGGCCAGGTCGACATCATCCATTGCGGCAGGGATTCCGAGATCGACCAGGCTGGTCACGCCATAGCGCGGGTCTGCGATCCCGCAGGGTGTGATGCCTGAGAAATGTTCGAGGTCTGGTTCCACGTTCAATGAAATACCGTGGAAGCTGACCCATTTCTTGAGGCGTACACCGATGGCGGCAATCTTGTCTTCGCGCAGTGTCCCGCCGGCTTTCGTGCGATCAACCCATACGCCGACGCGGCCGTCACGCGGGCCCGCCTCGACATTGAAAGCGGCAAGCGCCTTGATGATCCAGGTCTCCAGATTTTGCACAAAGGCGCGCACGTCCCGCCCCCGCAGGGCAACATCCAGCATCACATAGGCAACCCGCTGGCCGGGGCCATGATATGTATACTGGCCGCCGCGCCCGGCATCAAAGACAGGGAAGCGGGCCGGGTCACGCAGGTCGTCCGGCTTGGCAGACGTGCCTGACGTGTAAAGCGGTGGATGCTCCAGGAACCAGACCAGTTCCGGCGCGCCATCCTCCCGGATCGCGCGGGCGCGCGCCTCCATGAATCGGACCGCATTCTTATAAGGAACCAGGCGGTCTGAAACGGCCCATTCTGTGTCGGGGAATTTCTGCATCACCGGGGGCATATAGGCGACATTCAGGGCTTCACAAAGTGCTGGTGTCGCCTTATACGGCCCGTCTGCCTCAATGAAGACCAGTGCGGTCATGGCGGAATTGGTAGACGCGCAGCGTTGAGGTCGCTGTGGGGCAACCCGTGGAGGTTCGAGTCCTCTTGACCGCACCATTCATTCACGGTGGCGCGTTGCGCCAAAAATCGATCGAGGATCGATTTTAGTGAATGAATGAAATCAAAGACTCATCCCCGCTACATTTCATTCCGCGTTGGACGCTGCTCAAGGCTGCCACGGTGGCGCGTCGCGCCAAAAATCGATCGAGGATCGATTTTAGTGAATGAGTGAAATCAAAGACCCACACCCGCATCAACACCCGCCACAATCACTGCGGGCACGCTGTGAGATTCCTGCGAATCCCGGCTAGCTCAACGTATTCGGTTCTTGCCGACGCCACGTAACCCCGGCAAAGAGGCGCCATGACAGAAACGTCCGTTCAGCCTGCCCAGACCGCTGAGACGCCCAACGTCGATCCGGATCTGCTGGAAGATATCATCGATGCCGTTGATGAAAAGGATTCGCGCTGGCTGGCGCGGACGCTGCAGCGCATGCATCCGGCCGACGCCGCCGATGCGCTGGAGGCTTTGTCCTTTGATACCTTCTCTGAAGCGGTAGAACTGCTTGGCGGCGAGCTGCCAGCGGACATCCTGATCGAACTGCGCGATTCCTATCGCGAAGAGGCGGTCGAAGTGCTGCCGGACGCGGCGGTGGCAAGCGCGCTCGACGAACTCGATTCCGATGATGCGACGACCATTCTCGAAGACCTCGAAGATGACCGCCGTGAGCGTATCCTGGACGACCTTGCCCCGGTGGACAGAGCCCAGCTGGAGCGGGGGCTCTCCTATGAGGAAGACACTGCCGGCCGTCTCATGCAGACGGAGTTTGTGGCCGCGCCGGAATACTGGACGGTCGGCCATGCGATCGACCATGCGCGGGAGCTCGGCGAGGAATTGCCGGAAGTCTTCTACGAACTCTACGTGATCGATCCGGGCCATCGCCTGCTGGGAATCGTTTCGCTGGCGACGCTGCTGCGCACGCCGCGAGATGTGCAATTGTCGGACATCATGGAAGACGCATTGTCCTCTCTGAAGCCGGAGATGGACCAGGAAGAAGTGGCCTTCCAGTTCCGCAAATACTCGCTGGCTGCGGCGCCTGTGACGGATGAAGGCGACCGCCTCGTCGGCATGATCACGGTCGATGACATGGTCGATGTCATGCAGGAAGAGAACGCCGAAGACCTGCTCTCCCTGCTCAACGTGACCTCGGCGGACGGTGCCGATACGGTCTGGGATACGGTGAAGGCGCGCGCGCCGTGGCTGGGCGTTAACCTGTTCACCGCGTTTATTGCTTCCGCCATTATTTCCCTGTTCGAGGCGGCCATCGCGCAAGTTGTGGCATTGGCGGTACTGATGCCGGTCGTGGCGGCGCTGGGGGGCAATGCGGGCAGCCAGGGGCTAGCCGTTGCCGTGCGCGCCATTGCCGAACGGCAATTGGACGGCGCTGCGGCGCGCCGCGCCATCTTTCGGGAAGTGTTCAGCGGTTGCGTCAACGGAGTCATCTTTGCCATCGGGGTCGGGTTGATCTCGCTAGTCTGGTTCCGTGACGTCGAGCTGGCGCTTGTGATCGGCGCGGCAATGTTGGCGACGTTTATCTGGGCGGGCCTGTCGGGCATTCTTGTTCCCCTCGGCCTGAAGCGCCTTGGTGCTGACCCTGCAGTGGCATCGTCGGTCTTCGTGCTGACGCTGACTGATGTGATGGCATTTTTCAGTTTCCTTGGCCTGGCGTCGCTCGTGCTCCTGTAAATTGGGCACTTCTTGGCCAAATCTCGCCTCTCGGGTGAATGGGCGCGAGATTTGCAGCGCTTGCCCGTAGTAAAAAGTCAAACTGTCCCAAAACGGGAGCCATGCTTTTGGCCCGTCAAATGCGCACGTCCGACAAGGGAGTCGAACTCATCAAGAGTTTCGAGGGCTTTCGTGCGCGCGCAAGCCGCCTGCCGGATGGCAAATGGTTGGTCGGTTACGGGCATACAGAGACCGCACGCGCTGGCCTGACCGTCAGCGCCTTTGATGCGGAACTGATCCTGCGCTTTCACGATCTGAAGCGGATCGAGAACCATCTGGCGCAACAGGTGTTCACGCCGCTGAGCCAGAACGAGTTCGATGCGCTCGTCTCGTTCGCCTTCAATATCGGTCTGAAGGCCTTCGATTCCTCTGACGTACTCGCGCACCTCAATTCCGGTGACCGTATTCTTGCTGCTGAAGCCATGAGTAGCTGGCGCCGGGGTCGGGTGGATGGTCAGATCCGCGTGATTGATGGACTGGTGCGCCGCCGCGCCGTGGAAGTGGCAACCTTCCTGGATACGCCCAAACGCCGTGTTTCGATCCCGAGCGCGCTTGTCCGCCCCGAACGCGACGGCCTTGCCGGGCCAAACGGGAATCGGGACACTTCCATCGTGTTGGAGCCGCGACCTGAACAGAACCGCGCTCGCGCCACAGCCGAGCGCGAGAGCCCGCCAGAGGCCGCCGCCCGCGCAGTGGCCCAGCGCCTGACACGCATACTCGGGGAAAATGGTTCCCGCGCATCCGGCGAGCCCGACCCGCAGCCGACAGGTGATTCCACCGTTGACGAGATTACGCGCGCCGTTTCCGCGCTGGCAGGTCCCGAAGGCAATGGCGAACCGGCTCCGGCGCCGCCAGCCTCCATGTCGGAACGCCGCCGCGCCTATCGCCCGCCAAACCTGTCGGATCCGCAGGGAGAGGGGCTCACGCTCGACAATCTCTCTGTGCCGCCGACAAGCCAGAAGCTGATCGATGACCTGGCCACGGTCGAGGTGGATACATCGCGCCTGATAACACCCGCGCAGGCCGAGATAGAGGATTTTGCTCCCGCACACGGTTGGCGCTGGTTGCCCTTTGCCTTGTTGGCAGGACTCGGCACGATTGGCCTTTATGACGGACTGCGCCGCATCCTCACCCAATCGGGCGCGCGCATGGGCGAGGCTGCGAGCCAGACCTATACCGGCCCCCTGATGGCGCTGGGCGGTGGCTTCCTCCTATTCGTCTCGGTCTACTATCTGTACCGCATGCTGGCGCAGGAAGATTAGGCTGACAGCCGGGGGAAGTCTTGCTAAGTCAGCGGCATGATTCCGAACACATATCCCACTTTGAACTTCGATCTCGGTGAAACTGCGGACATGATCCGCGAGACCGTGGCAAGTTTCGCCCAGAACGAAATCGCCCCTCGCGCCGCAGAGATTGACCGCACGGATACGTTTCCGCGCGACCTGTTGCCGAAAATGGGCGAACTTGGCCTCCTCGGCATCACGGTCGAGGAAGAGTGGGGCGGCACCGGGCTTGGCTATCTCGAACATGTGGTCGCGATGGAAGAAATTTCACGCGCTTCGGCTTCAGTCGGCCTGTCCTACGGCGCCCATTCCAATCTTTGCGTCAACCAGCTTCGCCGCTGGGGGAATGACGACCAGAAATCCCGCTACCTTCCCAAGCTCGTCTCTGGCGAACATCTTGGTGCCCTCGCCATGAGCGAGAGTGGCGCTGGCTCTGATGTCGTGTCCATGAAGCTGAAGGCCGAGAAGAAGGGCGACCGCTATGTGCTGAACGGCACCAAGATGTGGATCACCAATGCGCCGGACGCTGATACGCTGGTCGTCTACGCCAAGACCGAGCCACAGGCGGGTTCGCGCGGCATCACGGCCTTCCTGATCGAGCGCGACTTCAAGGGCTTCTCGGTCGCGCAGAAACTCGACAAGCTGGGCATGCGCGGATCGGAGACGGGCGAACTTGTCTTTGAGGACTGCGAAGTGCCAGAAGAGAACGTCATGGGCCCGCTGAATGGCGGCGTTGGCGTTCTGATGAGTGGGCTGGATTATGAGCGCGCCGTCCTGTCAGCGGGGCCGACCGGCATCATGCAGGCCTGTATGGATGTCGTGATCCCTTACATTCATGACCGGAAGCAATTCGGCCAGTCGATCGGCGAGTTCCAGCTGATCCAGGGCAAGGTCGCGGACATGTATGTCCAGATGAATGCGGCCAAGGCCTATGTCTATGCCGTCGCCAAATCCTGCGACCGGGGCGAGACGACCCGCAAGGACGCCGCCGGCGCCATTCTGTATGCGGCCGAAACCGCGACCAAGCTCGCGCTAGACGCGATCCAGATCCTTGGCGGCAATGGCTATATCAATGAATACCCGACCGGTCGCCTGCTGCGCGATGCCAAGCTCTACGAAATCGGGGCAGGGACGTCGGAAATCCGCCGCTGGCTAATCGGCCGGGAACTCTTCGGCGAAACGGCTTAGCGGCTAGCAGCTAAGCCGGGCAGCACTTCTCCTTGATTGTGGCCCCTTCGAAGGCCTTCATCGTGGCGACATAGCCGGACTCGACGGTTTCGTCATAGGCTTTCCAGTCGCGCAGCTGGACATCGGCAAGTTGTGGCAGGACCAGAACATCTGCCATGTCATGTCCAAATTTGGTGTCTGCACGGATCGTTGCGGTCCGCATGAGCAGGCCGGCAATAGGGGGCGGGCTGGAAAACCCGTTATTGAAAACCCAGCGGAAGAAGCTCGGCGGTTCAGAAAATTCCTCCAGATCCATGTTTTCCGGCTGGCGTGTGACATCAGAGCCCACGACAAAGCCGCGATGCATATCCCGCATGATATCGGCCGGAAAATTGTTCAGCACTGCGCCATCGACCAGCAAATCCTTGCCGTCCACGACCGGAGGCAAGATGCCCGGCAACGAGATGGTCGCCCGCAGCGCATTGCGCAGCAGGCCTTCGCGATGGATACGCGTGGCGCCGCTGGTGAGGTTGGTCGAGGTACAGAAAAAGGGAATGTCGAGATCACCGATCTCCGCGTCGCCGAAATGCTCTTTCAGCCGGGCTGCGACGCGCGCGCCTTTCACCATGCCGACGACGGGCAAATGATAGTCCCCGAGCGGATTGCTATCGACAAATGCCTTGCGGATGCGTTGCTCGATTTCGGCATCGCTCCACCCCATTGCGACACAGGCCGCGATGACCGAGCCCATCGAAGCGCCGCCCACAAAATCGATCGGCAGGCCAAGTTCCCGCATCGCCTTGACGACGCCGATATGAGAATAGGCGCGCGCGCCCCCGCCTGACAGGATCAGGCCGACAGAGACGCCAGCCATGATGCGCGCGAGCCGGTCGCAATCCTGGCCTTCTACCCGGCTCCAGTGAAAGACGCGGGTAGCCCCGGACGCGGCGATCCATTCGGCCGGCTTGGCTCCCTGGCGCTCATCGCTGTGATGCAGCAACAGGACGTCCACCAGTTTCAGCGTGCGGGCAGGGGACTGGTCATCCGGCATCAATGGATTGGAGGGGCGCGCATCAGCGCGGCCCACGACCCAGATCCGGTCAGCCTGGCGCATGGACAGGCGATACCAGGAATTGTCGCCAATGGCCGAGATCAGGATCACGACATCATGTGCGCGCTCCAACTCGTCAAAATAGGCAGCCGGGCGTTCATCGCCCATCTGCTCGTCAACAATCACGGCTTTCCGCCCAAGGCGTTCCAATGCCTGTTTCAGCGACCGGGCCCGCAGCTTCAGATCGATCGTCGGTGACGTGGCGACGAGCGTGAACACTTTCGGCGCAGCGCTGGCAACGCGATCACCGGATTTCCCCAATCGGCGCAAAATCACCCGGATCATGGATTCGAGCAGTTCCGGCTCGGCTTTCACCATCCGGTCCCAGCCCTTGCGGGAGACGCCGATCAGTTCCGTGTCGCGCAGCGCGTAAACCGAACTCGTATGGGGTGCATCGTTCGGCACGCCATCGCCGGTCAGGTCGACCCCGCCGAGGAAGAGTGACATCTCGCCGGCCGGCTCGCCGGAGCGGATATGGCCGACAAATTCGGACTTTCCATGCACGCCTTCCCGGAAGATGCCCAACGTTCCGGACAGGACGAAATAGAGCGTGTCAGCGGGTTCTCCGGCAAGATAGAGCGGCTTGCCGGCGGCGACCGAAAACCAGATGGCTTCCTTGCCTGCCGCCTTCATGGCGCGGGCCGGAACATCCTTCAGGAATTCAATGGCCCGCAAGCGGGGAGTGATATCAATGCCCATGTTGAAGAACATGCCCATTTCGATTCCCTTTTCAAAGCCTTTCGCTCATCCCCTGTGTTTCAAATTCGCATGACGCCCGCGTGACAGGTGGGCCGGGCGCCGCTAAGCAGGCACAAAATTCCAGTGGGAGGCGTTATGCCGGTTCTGAAATCCAGTCTTGATGTGTCCGGTAGCAAATTTGCCGCCAACAAAGCCGCCATGGAGACGCTTCTTGCCGAATTGCAAGAAAAAACCGCTAATGCCGCCATCGGAGGCCCGGAAGCGTCTCGCAAACGCCATGTAGAGCGCGGAAAATTGCTGCCGCGTGAACGAGTCGAACGCCTGCTGGACCCGGGCTCCGCCTTTCTCGAAATCGGTGCGCTGGCCGCCAATGGCATGTATGATAACGAAGCCCCCGGCGCAGGCCTGATCACGGGGGTCGGCCGGGTTGAGGGGCGCGAATGCCTGATCGTCTGCAATGATGCGACAGTGAAGGGCGGCGCCTATTTCCCGATGACGGTGAAGAAGCATCTGCGCGCGCAGGAAGTGGCCCTCGAAAATCACCTGCCATGTATCTATCTGGTCGATAGCGGCGGCGCGAACCTGCCGCATCAGTCAGAAGTCTTCCCGGACCGGGAACATTTTGGCCGCATCTTCTATAATCAGGCCCAGATGAGCGCGAAGGGCATTCCCCAGATCGCCGCCGTCATGGGCAGCTGTACTGCGGGTGGTGCCTACGTACCTGCGATGTCGGACGAGACCATCATTGTGCGCAAACAGGGCACGATCTTCCTCGGCGGTCCACCTTTGGTGAAGGCCGCCACGGGGGAAGTGATCTCAGCCGAAGACCTTGGCGGCGCAGATGTCCATGCGCGCCAGTCCGGCGTGGCAGACCACTATGCGGCCCATGATTCTCACGCGCTTGCCATTGTCCGCTCCATTGTCCGCACGCTGGCCACGCCAAAGCCCCAGCCCTTCGATCTGACAGAGCCTGCAGAGCCACTTTACGACCCTGCGGAGATGCATGGTCTGGTGCCTCAGGATGTCCGCGAGCCCTATGACGCCCGCGAAGTCATCGCGCGTCTCGTGGACGGATCGGAATTCCATGAGTTCAAGAAGCTCTATGGCGAGACGCTCGTCTGCGGGTTTGCGCGCCTCTATGGCATGCCGGTCGCGATCCTCGCCAATAATGGTATCCTGTTCTCTGAAAGCGCGCAGAAGGCCGCGCATTTCATCGAACTGGCCGACCAGCGCCGCATCCCGCTGGTCTTCCTGCAGAATATTACCGGCTTCATGGTCGGGTCGAAATACGAGGCTGGCGGCATCGCCAAGGATGGCGCCAAGATGGTGACCGCCGTGGCCACCGCCAGCGTGCCGAAATTCACCGTGGTAACCGGCGGCAGCTTCGGCGCCGGCAATTATGGCATGTGCGGCCGGGCCTACAGCCCCCGCTTCCTGTTCATGTGGCCAAACTCCCGCATCTCCGTCATGGGCGGCGAACAGGCCGCCAGCGTGCTCGCCACCGTCAAGCGCGACGGCATTGAGCGCAAGGGCGGGGAATGGTCTGCCGAGGACGAGGACAGCTTCAAGCAGCCGATCCGCGATCTCTACGAAGCTGAAGGTTCGCCCTATTTCTCCACAGCGCGCCTATGGGATGACGGCATCATCGACCCGGCCGATACCCGCCGCGTGCTGGGCCTCGCCCTGTCAGCCAGCCTCAATGCTCCGTTCCCGGACAGAGGGTTCGGCGTCTTTCGCATGTAGGGGTTCTACGTATAAAATCTGTTGCCGGCCAATGGTAGAAGCTCCCTGTCACATGGCAGGAGGCTGACCCCCATGACCCGCTCTATCTGTATCATCGATGGCCACCCCGATCCCGATCCGGACCATCTGGTCCACGCGCTCTGCGATGCTTATGCCGAGGGCGCCGAGGCGACCGATCACACAGTGTCTCGCATCCGCGTGGCAGATTTCGACATGCCATTCCTCAACTCTGAGAAAGAGTTCGCAATGCCCCCGCCAGAGCCGGTGCTGAGTGAACGCCAGAAGATCGCCAACGCAGACCACCTCGTCATCGCTTTCCCGCTCTGGATGGGCGGTATGCCAGCCAAACTAAAGGCCTTCTTCGAACAGGCGGCCCGGGCAGAATTCTTCCTGAAAACAGGTGAGTCCGATCATGAATGGCCTGAGCGCATGATGAAGGGAAAGTCGGCCCGCATTATCGTGACGATGGGTATGCCCGACCTAGTCTATAGATTCGGCATGGATGCGGGCGCATTGAAAGCGTTGGAGCGCGGCGTGCTTGGCCTGTCTGGTTTCAAACCGATGCACCACACGATCATCGGCGGCGTTGGCGCTCTGACGCCATCAAAAGTCGAATCCTGGTTCGAGTTCATGAAGGAGATCGGCGGGCAGGCCGTCTGATCCGGGTTCATTACATCTTCGTCGTGAACGTCTTTTCACGCATCATTACCACTTGTTTCGAGTATGTTCAGTCCTGTCGCGGTCCCCTGCGACGTATAGAGTAAGAAGGAGTTCGAACATGGTCAGACGTAGCAGCTTTCTGGTAACGGCGGCGATGATGACGGCCCTGATGGGCCATGCGGGCGAGATGCCCGACTTCTCGTTGCTGGATCTGGATGATGATGGCCTGATCAGCGAGGACGAATATGTGAGCTACTCCGACAGCGCGGGCACAGCCAGCGAGTCGGAGGCGAAAGCGAAGTTCACGAAATTCGACCTCAATTCGAATGGAACCGTGTCCGAGGAAGAACTGGCAGATGCCCTTGCTGCCTGGCGGGGACGGTCCGATCAAGGCGCCGTGACGGCGGCTGGCCTGCCGGTTCGGTAGGCTGCCCACCCAGTCGGTGCTGAAGGGGTCCGCCGGTCCAGCGGGCCCCTTTCCATTTGGAACGAATACGATAAACAGCGCCGATGGCGACAGCGCACCGACTGGCAGCAAACAGGTTTGATCTCATCCGGCTGGCGCTCGCTTCGGCCGTGTTTGCCTATCATGCAATCGTTCTGTCCGCGCTCGCGCCGATGAGCGGGTTGGAGCGCGCCTGGGGCCAAATTGCCGAGATCGCCATACAGGGCTTCTTCATTGTATCCGGCGCATTGGTGGCCGGCTCGCTCATGCGGTCGCAAAACCTTGCTGACTATGCTGGCAAGCGGGTCCGTCGACTTTACCCGGCTTATGCTGTCGTCATTCTGATCCCGGCGCTCATCAGCCTGCTGATGGGCGGCAGTATTGGTGGAGTCGCAGAATATGTGGGTGCCAATCTCGTCTTCCTGAACTTCCTGTCGCCGGATTTGCCGGGCCTGTTCGAAGGCAACCGCTTCACAGAGGTCAATGGTGCGTTGTGGACGTTGAAGATCGAGGTTCTATTCTATCTCATCCTGCCGATCATCGGCGGACTGCTGCGGACGATGCGCCGCGCGCAGTGGAGCGTCCTAGTGGGCCTGTATGTTTTGGGGGAGGGGTGGCGTCATCTGGTGCCTGTTTTTCTGGAGGGGGAATCCGCGCTTATCGCGGCGCGCCAGCTGCCGGGTCAGTTGGCCTTTTTCGCCAGTGGCATTGCCTTGTGGCAGGTATGGGGTCGGGCCCAGGCAAAGCCGCTCTGGTTCGGCGTGGTGGGGCTCGCATTGACCTTGCTTTCCTTCGCCCATCCCTGGCTGGAGCCGCTCCGCGCGGCCGGACTGGCGGGCCTGATTGCCTGCCTGGCTTTCCTGCCAGGTCCTGCGCTGAACGCGGCGCGCTTCGGCGATATCAGCTACGGCGTTTACATCACTCATTTTCCGATCCTGCAGGGCCTTGTCATGGTCGGCGCTTTTGCAGCATTCGGCCATGCGGTCGGCTTTGCCCTGTCGGCGCTTCTCGTCATCGTGGCCAGCTATGCGCTGTGGCATCTTGTCGAGCGGCGCGCCTTGCGCCCATCCAGCCACTACCGCAAAGTGGCCTCCAACCCTGAACAGGACTGATCCCCATGCGCGATTCCGACTATGATCTCATCACGCTCGAAGCGACGCAGGAAGGCTTGGCGGTTGTCACGCTGAACCGGCCGGATGTGCACAATGCGTTCAATGCCGAGCTGATCGCCGAACTGACCGATGCGTTCCACACCATTGCCGACCAGCGCACCATTCGCATGATGATCCTGCGCGGCGCGGGCAAGAGTTTTTCGGCGGGCGCAGACCTCAACTGGATGAAGCTGGCGGCGATGCATACGCGCGAAGACAATGAGCGCGACGCAATGAACCTCGCCGAAATGCTGCGCACGCTCTACGACATGCCCCAGATGACGCTTGCCCTGGTGCAGGGCGCCGCCATGGGTGGCGGGGCCGGCCTCGTGGCCGCCTGTGACGTCGCTGTGGCGATGAAGGGCACGAAGTTCCGCTTCTCTGAAGTGCGCCTCGGCCTGACCCCGGCGACGATCAGCCCCTATGTGATCGAAGCCATCGGCGCGCGCTGGGCGAAGGCCTTGTTCACCACTGCCGAAACGTTTGATGCCGAATATGCTGAGAAGCTGGGCCTCGTTCAATATGTCGTGGAAAACCAGGCCGAGATGACGGCAATGGAAGAACACCTTGCCGATCTTGTCTTCGCCGCTGCGCCCGGTGCTGTGGCCGAGAGCAAGGCACTGGTGCGCGATGTCTCCGGCGTATTCATCGACAAGGATCTCAGCCAAGAGACATCAAAGCGCATAGCAGCGCGTCGGGTCTCCGATGAGGGCAAGGAAGGCATTGAAGCCTTCCTCGACAAGCGCCCGCCTAGTTGGGGTCGGTAACCAGTACACTGTCTTTGGAGTCCACCGGCAGGCCGAAGTCGGCCAGCAGATTAAGTGTCGCGCTGATCGGGTTTATCCCCGTGAGCGCTTCGATCTGGTGCTGGAAGAAATATGCCACGATGCCAAACAGGATGATGTAGATCACGAACTGCATCAGCGACTTCAGCAGGAAGGCACCCGCGCTGCCCGCGACGAAGCCGATGGCGCCGAGGATCAGCGCGCCGGCCACGGGGCTGAGATTGCTGACATCTGCAGCCTGCGTGTAACCAATATAGCCGCCAACGCCGGCGCCGATGACTCCCGCGACACTGCTGATCCGGATTCCTGAAGCATAGGCCATAAGACACTCCCGTGGTTTCTTGGCATTAACCCTTACGACAGCTGGCAGGGGTGTCAAAGGTGGAATTTGGACTGGCAAAGGCCCTTGCCTCGCCCGGTGCGTGCCCCGATTGCGCCGTGTTTCCTGCAGATAGAGGAGGGCATGGAGATACCGGTCCCCGCCCAGACCCGCGCGCAACAACGCCTGCATGCCGCGCGCGCCGCGCTGCATGCGCGCTGCGTGAACGGCCCGGTCAGCCAGACCGTGTTCGAATTTGTGGCCTTCGGCATCAAGCAGGGCTGGGCGTGTCTGTTTGGCGGCCTGATGCTGGGGCTCTTGCTGCTGACCTTTGTCTGGTATCCGGAAGGCGCGCCGCTCTCGCGCTATGATTTCCTCGTGCTGGGTGCGGTTGCCATTCAGGTCATGATGCTATGGACGGGCCTGGAAACATGGGAAGAGGCGAAAATCATCCTCGTCTTCCATATTGTCGGCACGGTCATGGAACTGTTCAAAACCTATCATGGCAGCTGGATCTATCCCGAGGAGAGCTTCCTGCGCATTGGCGGTGTGCCGTTGTTTACGGGCTTCATGTACGCGGCAGTGGGCTCCTATCTGGCGCGAGTCTGGCGCATCTTCGACTTCCGGTTTGACCGTTTCCCGCCACTCTGGGTTCAAGCCAGTCTGACAACCGCGATTTACGTGAATTTCTTCGCGCATCACTGGCTGCCGGATGTCCGGATCGCCCTGTTCGTGGGCACGGCGATGGTTTATGGGCCATGCTTGGTCTGGTTCCGCGCTGATGAAGCCCACAGGCCGATGCCGCTCGTCATCGGGTTCCTGCTCGTGGCAGTTTTCATCTGGTTTGCTGAGAATCTTGGAACATTCGCCCGCGCCTGGGCCTATCCCGGGCAAGAGCATGGCTGGCAGATGGTCTCTTTATCGAAACTCGGTTCGTGGTATCTGCTGATGATAATCAGTTTTGTTCTGGTGGCTATGGTCCACCGGGCGCCGGGAGGGCCACGCATTGAAGATCCAGAAGCTGCTCGTCGCAAACAGGGGCGAGATCGCCTGTCGCATCTTTGAGACCTGCCATGGGCTCGGCATTGCGACAGTCGCCGTCTATTCCGATGCCGATGCGCGCGCGAAGCATGTCCGCGAGGCCGACGAAGCGATCCATATCGGCCCGTCGCCTGCGCCCGAAAGCTATCTCAAGGTCGAGGCCATCTTGGCCGCTGCCAAGGCGACCGGCGCCGATGCCATCCATCCGGGCTATGGTTTCCTGTCCGAGAATGCCGATTTCGCCGAAGCCGTCGAGAAAGCGGGCCTCATCTGGGTTGGCCCTTCGGCCAAGGCGATCCGATCCATGGGCCCGAAGGACGAAGCCAAGCGCATTGCCGAAGAGGCCGGCGTGCCTGTGCTGCCCGGCTATCGCGGTGAGGGGCAGGAGCTGGAAACGCTTGCCAGGGCGGCGAAAGATGTCGGCTTTCCGCTGCTGATCAAGGCGGTTGCCGGGGGCGGCGGGCGCGGCATTCGCCTCGTCTCCAAGGCGGGCGAGCTGAAGGCCGAGCTGGAAAGCGCGGTGCGTGAGGCCGAAAGTTCCTTTGGCGATGGCCGGGTCATGCTGGAAAAACTGGTCGAGCAGCCACGCCATATCGAAGTGCAGGTCTTTGGCGATGCGCATGGCAATGTCGTCCATCTCTATGAACGCGATTGCTCGCTGCAGCGTCGCCGCCAGAAAGTCATTGAGGAAGCGCCCGCGCCCGGCATGCCGGATGATGTGCGAGCGGCCATGACGGACGCAGCGGTGAAGCTGGCGCAGGCTGTTGGGTATCAGGGCGCGGGCACGGTGGAATTCATCGTGGACGGGTCAAAGCCGCTGGGCGTCGACACGTTTTGGTTCCTCGAAATGAATACCCGTCTCCAGGTCGAGCATCCGGTGACCGAGATGATCACAGGGCAGGACCTTGTCGCCTGGCAATTGCTGGTCGCTTCCGGCGAGGAAATCCCGCTGGCGCAGGACGAGATCCCGCTGATGGGCCATGCCATCGAGGCGCGCATCTGCGCCGAAGACCCGGCCGATGGCTTCCGCCCCGGCGCGGGGCTGATCCTGGAATTCGGCCTGTTGCAGCCCATTGATGGGGAAACGATCCGCTGGGATGCCGGTTTCGAGACGGGTGATCGCGTACCATCCAACTATGATTCCATGATCGCGAAACTGATCGTGCACGGAGAAGACCGCGACGCGGCGGTTGACCTGCTGACCGAGACGCTGTCGCACACCCAACTCTCGGGCGTGCCGGCCAATACCGGCTTCCTGCGTCGCTGCGCCCAGTCGGACGCGTTCCGCGATGGCACGCATCATGTGAACTGGATTGCGGAGCAGGGGGATGCGCTGACCCAGCCTCCCGCCGCGCATCAGCATGCATCCGTTCTCGCCGTCAGCGACATCGAGCTGGATGACAGCGCTGCCGTCACGCCATGGGGAATCCGGGATGGGTTCCGGGCGAATGCGGCGCCTGTGCGCAAAGCGGCCGTGGCGGTGGGCGCGGATGCAGACTGGTTTGACCCGTCCGAGCATGACGTCGATCCGGACGCGCCGCTGCCCTTCGTGACAGATATCTCTCCGCGCCGTTATGCGGTGACGACCGGCGGCGACAATGTTCTTGTGGAAGTGCCGGACTATGACGCCGATGTCGAAGCAGTGCTGGGCGGCGACTCGGTCAGTGCGCCGATGCCGGGCAAACTGCTCGCCGTGCATGTAAAGCCGGGCGATACGGTCACCAAGGGTGATCCGGTTGCGGTGATGGAAGCCATGAAGATGGAGCACACCCTGCCAGCGCCGCGCGATGGCGTGGTGGAGTCCGTGGAGGCTGCCGCCGGGGACCAGGTCGCCGAGGGCGATGTGCTGGTTCATCTGGAGGCGGAGTAACCCCCACCCTTCACTTGCAGGTGTGGCCCTTCAGCTCCGGACAGGTGAGGTCGGAGCAATCTCGCGCGCCGAGAGTGGGTGTGGAGACGCGCGAAAACAAGGAAACATGTAAAGGGTAGGGGCCGCTGCGTGACTAGGCCGCGACAGCGTAACCGGAGTGGACCCGTGCAGGTATCTGCGCTTCGGGGCGATAGCGGCGGTGCACGATCGGCGGCGCGCTGATCTCGCCAAGCGGGTTGGCCGCGTAGGCCGTCGGCTCGGTTCTCAGGATCAGTTCGCCATATTCATTCTTGGCGACAGAGACGGGCGCGGCAGAGCCGTCGCGCTCTGCGGCCCAGAATTCAACGCCTGTCGAGGCCAGCGCAATCGCCTGTTCCAGCTCCATGCGGAAGCCGTCGCCATAGACGACATCCTTGGACTCAATTGGATCGTACTCACATCCCTTGATCACCAAACCCGACATGCTGAAACCCCTCGTGAAACTGTGTGCTGAACCTGTTCTTCGCTTGATCTGCGATAAGAGAACATAACCAGAATATTCACCTTTTGGAAAGGAAAAAGTTCTGACTTTGTTCCAAAAAGTTTGAAATCCGAAAAGATTCAGGAGTCTACGGGGAGAGTGCTAACCCTGCAGCCGCTTGAGCGCCCGCTCGCGTCCGATCAGGGGAAGCAGTGCGCCCATGTCGGGGCCGTGTTCCTGGCCGGTCAGCGCCTTGCGGAGCGTCATGAACAGGCCACGGCCTTTGCGGCCGGTTTCGGCCTTCACGGCATTCGCCCACTGACTCCAGCTCTCGCCCGTCAGGTCGCCCTCGGGCAGCAGGGTTGCGGCGGTCGCTACGAAGTCCTTGTCTTCAGCATCCACCAGAGGCGTGATCTCGCCAAACACGGTCTCGACCCATGCGGCCACGTCCGGCAACAGCGAGCAATTCTCCCGCACCACAGTCCAGAACGCCTCATCGGCGGCGCGAGGGTCCACATCGGCGAGCCGGTCCTTCACCGCCTCAAAGGGGAGGCCGTGCAGGATCGCCGCGTTCAGCGACAAGAGTTCGGTCTCGTCGAAGCGCGCCGGGGCGCGGCCGATCTTGCCGAAATCGAATTCCGCGACCAGCTGGTCCAGCGTTTCGCGCGCCTCGACATTGTCGGATGTGCCGATCTTGGCGAGCAGGCTGGAGACCGCCATCGGCTCATAGCCCTGCGCGCGCAATTCGCCCATCGACAGCGAGCCGAGGCGTTTCGACAGGCCCTGACCATCCGCGCCGATCAGCAGCGGCGTATGCGCCATGTCCGGCGCCGTGCCGCCCAGCGCCTTGAATATCTCGATCTGCGCGCCGGAATTGGTGACATGGTCCTCGCCGCGCACGACATGGGTGATCTTCGCCTCGATATCATCGACGACCGAGGGGAGGGTGTAGAGATAGGAGCCATCCTCGCGGATCAGGATCGGGTCGGACAGGCTGGACGTGTCGATGCTCTGGTCTCCGCGCACCAGGTCGGTCCACTCGACGCGCCCGCCGGAGAGTTTGAAGCGCCAGTGAGGCGTGCGGCCTTCGGCTTCGAGTTTCGCCCTGTCTTCATCGCTCAGCTCCAGCGCCGCGCGGTCATAGACGGGCGGGCGGCCGCGCGACAGCGCGATCTTGCGCTTGCGGTCCAGCTCGTCAGCTGTCTCGTAGCAGGGATAGAGCAGGCCCATTTCGCGCAGCTTGTCGGCCGCCGCGTCATATTCGGCAAAGCGCTTGGACTGGCTGAAACTGTCGTCCCAGACGAGGCCGAGCCAGGTCAGGTCGGTGCGGATTCCGTCTTCATATTCCTGTGTCGAGCGCTCGGTATCGGTGTCATCGATGCGCAGGATGAACTTGCCCTGCTGGCCCTTGGCGAACAGCCAGTTGATCAGCGCCGTGCGCACGTTACCTACGTGCAGGCGGCCGGTGGGCGAAGGAGCGAAGCGAACAATCGGTGCAGTCATGGAAAAAACCTGTTTTGAAGCGTGCTTTCGACATCAAATCACGCAAAAAGCCAAGGGCCGATGCCATATTCTTGCTATTGTTCGTGCTAATGTGCGACGGGCATGTGAGTCGCCGTCGAGGAGAGGTAGATGAGACTGGGCTGTATTCTGATCGCCGCGGGCCTGTTGGCGGCCTGCGGGCAGGAGCGTGCGGAGGCTCCGGCAGAGACGCCGGCGCCCGCAACGACCGAGGTGACCTCAGACCTCGACAGCGCGCTGGAGGCAGAGCCTGCCGCGCCGCCCGTCGATGATATCAATTATCAGGCCCTGTCGGGATATGATGAGAGCTGGTATGTCAGCGCGGGCTGGCCCGGCGAATATCCGGCCGGTTTTGCGGTGCTGGATGCTGGCACGACCGTTCCTGCCTGGACGGTGCCGAATGGCGCCAATGAAGCCGACACAAGCTGCGCCCTGCCGCAATACGCCAATTACCAGCTCTGGAATTATGACCGCGCCGACGCCGATGACCTGCGCTTCTTCGTGGCGACCAAGACATTCCCGGTCACGCTCAACCAGGATGCCAGCATCGAATACATTTCCGATGGCGGCATCCACACGCTCGACCTGAAGGCTGGCGACCAGCTGACATACCTCCGCTATCTGGGGGAGGGGTTCACCGTCGTGTCTTATGACGGCGCCGAATACGACATCAACGAGGCCGAGCTGCGTGATATCAGCGATATCGGCTCCATGCCGACGGTTGAGGACCAGTGGGTGCGCGTCACCTGCGCGGACGGCACGCAGCCCTGGCTGCTCTATGCATCCGTTATCGACCATCCCGGCATCGCGCCATCGCCCATGCTGGCCTATGGCGAAGCGAGCGATATTGCCCCGGAAGATGCCGAGCAGATCCGCATGGATGCCGAGGCCAACCGCCTCGCCTATGAAGGGGTTGAGCCCGGCTCGCTCGAATAGGGGCCAAACGCCCGATCAATCGTCCCGGAAGCGGTTGGTGATCGGATAGCGCCGGTCGCGGCCGAAATTCTTGCCGCCAACCTTCACGCCCGGCGGGGCCTGACGGCGCTTGTATTCGGCGATGTAGAGCAGATGCTCGATCCGCTTCACCACGGCGCGGTCATGCCCGCGCGCCAGGATTGCCTCGATCGGTTCTTCCTCGTCCACCAGCCCGCGCAATATATCGTCCAGCACGTCATAGGGCGGCAGCGAGTCATCGTCGCGCTGGTCCTCGCGCAGCTCCGCAGAGGGCGGTTTGGTGATGATCCGCTCCGGGATCACTTCGCCCGCCGGGCCCAGCGCGCCGCGCGGCACCATCGTGTTGCGCCACTTGGCCAGTTCGAACACTTCGGTCTTGTAGAAATCCTTCAGCGCATTGTAGCCGCCGCACATGTCGCCATAGAGCGTCGCATAGCCGACCGCCATCTCACTCTTGTTGCCCGTCGTCACCACCATATGGCCGAACTTGTTCGACAGCGCCATCAGCGTCACGGCCCTCAGGCGCGACTGGATGTTCTCTTCGGTCGTGTCCGGTGTCGTGTTCGCGAATTGGTCGGCCAGCATCTCGCCCATCGCGCCCACGCCGGGGGCAATATTGATGCTGTCATACTTTACGCCCAGCGCCTCGGCGCAGGCCTTGGCGTCTTCCAGACTGTCCGAGGACGTATATTTCGACGGCATCATCACGCACCAGACCCGGTCCGGCCCCAGCGCGTCCACCGCCATCGCCGCCGTCAGCGCCGAATCGATCCCGCCCGACATGCCCAGCACGACGCCGGGGAATCTGTTCTTGTTGACATAATCGCCCAGCGCCAGCACCGCCGCGCGGTATTCGGCATGCCAGCCTTCGGTCAGCTCGGCCTGCGCGTCGCTCTCGAAACAATGCGTGGCCGGATCATAAGCCACCATCGCCGTGCCGGTCACGAAATCGCCGAGCAGCTGGTGCTCGGTCCCGTCATGATCGACCGCGTAGGAGCTGCCGTCAAAGACCAGCTCGTCCTGCCCGCCCACCTGGTTCACGAACAG
>NZ_DEXB01000014.1:41448-156241 GCF_002366485.1 Hyphomonas sp. UBA3195 | reverse complement strand
TCGAACACGCCATAATTGGGCAGTTCGCGCTTGTCATAGCGGCCCTTGATCGCCCCGCCCGACAGCCAGACGGCTGAATTGTGGCGCTTGCCATCTTCCATCCACGGCGCCCCGATGATCATGTCCGGCGCATCGGCGGTCTCGGCGGCCAGCGTGTTCACCGCCTTCATGGAATCTTCCACCGCGGCGGGCTTCAGCACCAAATCCTCAGCCGGATATCCCAGGATGAAGAGTTCCGACAGGACAACGAGGTCAGCGCCCTTGGCCTTGCCCTCGGCCAGCGCGCCCCGCGCCAGCTCCAGATTCCCCCGAATATCCCCCACCACCGGGTTCAACTGCGCGACCAAGATTCTCAGCTTTTTGCTCATAAGGAGCATTTAGGCGGAAGCGTCAGGATACGCAATTGCTTCCTTCCATTGTTCTCCAACGAAGACTTGGGCCGGGCTTACGCAACTTGCCAAATCACCATAGCTGCTATGTTGAGAGTTGATATTGGAAGAGAAACGATGGAAGAGCTTCAAGCTGCGTTATCCGAAAAGCTGCCTACCCACTTCATGCGGGTTCTGCTTGATGGGGCGATGAGATCAATTCTAGATCAGCAGCATCCATTGCGAGCCTCGAATTTCGCGGTAGCGGCGCGGGAGCTGTTTACTCAGATCCTGCATTACTATGCGCCTGATGATGATGTTCGGAACTGTGCTTGGTTCGTACAAGATCCCAATACGGATAGAGTAACAAGAAGGCAAAGGTCGACATATGCGGTCCAGGGGGGACTCGCGGATGAATACATTAGTACCTTCGATATAGATTTAGCCGAATTGCATTCGGAAGTGGCGAACGCGATGAATGATCTGAACAGATTGGTGCACATTCAGCCACAACGATTGAACCAATCTCAAGAAGAGGTTGTTGAGTTTGGAACAGGTGTACTCTCTGCAATGGTCGCTCTTATGGATGCGATGGATCATTGCCGTGATGCAGTGGCATCCGCACTTTGGACTCAGGTATACGAAGCAATGATGTCGGAATTTGTCCGAACCACCATTGCGGAGATCGATCTAGTAGCAGGCGCTGGATATGAGCTCGACCCCCTCATTCCAATCCATGATTTTGAGATTGGACGCATCGATTCATCCAATATTGATTTACACATCAAGGGAAGTTTGTTCGTGACATTGCACTATGGAAGCGCAGATGACGGCGCGGAAATCGACCACGAATTTCCTTTTGAAATGCACTTATACGCGCCTACGAGTGTGCCGACAGATTTAGATATTCGGAGCTACGCTATTGACGACTCGAGTTGGTATGGAAGCGATGAATGAGTTTCGATTTTCACCCGATACGTGAAGGCAGTATCGGAGGGGTATTTCTACTCGGCAGATAAGTTATCTTGACTAGTGCGTTTAGGGGGTACTCGGAAAAGGTGTCAGATTTTCTATCGTATACTGTGATGCTACTTGTGGTTCTCAGAAATAACCCTACGTCGTTTTGTGTAGTTCCATCGGCCGTAACGACCGATACTGGTACTCCACCGCCATATCTGATCCCTCGCAAGAATTCTGCATAACCATTGCCTGTCGAGATGTGCAGTGCGTAAAACGCGCCAATGAGATACATCGCTAAGTAAAAACGTGGAGGCCATTTAGAATGGGGCTTCGGGAAAAAGTAAGCAATAGAAAACGGTACGACGAATGCCGCAGATAGTAGAATATTCCTAGCCCAATTGATATCCTCTGAGTTCGTCAGCCAAGAGAAGAATTCAACGATCGTCAAAGCTGAGAAGCTCATAGCGGGCCAAAAAAGCAGGATCAGAATATCCTTAACTATGGAAAAACGTCCGTCAGAACGATGCTTCAGAGATCCTTTTAGCAAGTCTTCTACTATCGTTCGGGTTCCTTCAAAGACGACAAAACCAAACACGCCGATAAAAAACCCAAGAACCAAAGAGATGAAGGTGGAAAAAGCCACGCCTTCAAATGGTGCTCGCGCGCCATACCGTCCAACATAATCAAACAAAGCGTAAGTCGACCATATCGTCAGAGTTATGCCTACCGCGATTGCTCTTATGAACCAAACTGCGTACGGACGGACATGTGAGGGAAGTGTGTCGATATGCTTGGAAATCTGTACAATCACATTCACTCCCCCTCTAAGGCGTAGAATCAACAACGCTACTACAGTAGCCTTATAAACTATCATACGATTGTTTTATAAGTCCCCGCTCTTAACTCACGCCCTGAGCATGCTATAAAACTTTGCGGCAACTACTTGTACGTATCTTCTTTTACGACGGACTTAGTTGCCACGCCTGAAGTACATCCTGGGTGATCCCTATCCGTCTGATACCCGCCAAACCCATACTCCCCGCATGGACGCGCAAACGGACATTCTGAAACGGGGGCTGGAACATGCCGGGCGGGCGGTGCTGGATGCCTCCGCGTTGGCGAACCTCCATCTCGGGCCGAAAGTGATCGGGCGCAGCGTGGCGGGGCGGATTTCCGGACGGCTCAAAATGCTGGAAACCATTGTCCGCCGTCTGATCCTGGTCCTCGCGCTCAATCTGACACTCGCCCCGGCGGCCCCGCGCGCCGCGCCCGCTGAGCCGAAGCCGGAACCAGACCTGCCCGACGGCGTCGAACTCGCCATCTTTCCGCGCCTTTATTCAAGACGTTTGAAATTGCTGCCCGCACGCCAGGTGATTGAGGGCGATTTTCCGGACATTCTCCGAACCCTTTCCGGACCCGCATCCCCGCACAAGCTGATGGCCCGGATCGCGGCGCTCCGACGCGTCATCGCAGACCCGGACGGCCATGCCCTGCGCCTCGCGCGCAGTCTCAAACGCCTGCAGAAGCATGGCGAGCCGCGCCCGGCGGTCGGCGCGGCGACCTCCGCCTTCCGCCTGTCGCCAGAGCTTGGCGCGATTGCGACGCTGCTGCCCGCGCAGATCAGGGCCGGGCTGGACTCGTGGGAAAGCTCTGGCTGACGCCTGCCTCACAACACAAAAAAATGCCGGAGCGCGTGGGGCGCGTCTCCGGCCAAAGGTTCTGGAGGAAATGGAGGGAAGGGGCCCTAGGCCATGGCCTGTTCGTCGACCACGAAAGGCCCGAGATCTTCATAGAAGCGGAACTGGTTGCGGCCACAGCGCTTGGCTTCGTACAGCGCCATGTCGGCGGCGTGCAGCAGCGGGCCTTCGCCCATACAGTCATACGGCGCAGCGGCAATGCCGATGGACGTGCTGATGCGGACGCGGTGGCCGGTCGACAGGCCATAAGGCTCGCTCAGCTTGCGCTTGAGCCGCAGGGCCAGGCCCTCAACGGCAAGGCGCGATGGCGATGTGCTGCAGACGATGAAGAACTCGTCCCCACCTGTGCGCACGGTCAGGTCGCTGTCGCGAACAATGGCTTTCATCCGGGCCGCCACGACTTTGAGCACTTCGTCGCCCGCGCCATGACCATATGTGTCGTTGACCGCCTTGAAGCCATCCAGGTCCAGCGCCAGGATAAAGAGCGGCGCGGTGTTTGAGGCTTCTGCGAGCATGGTCGGCAGCCGCTCTTCGAGGGCGCGCTTGTTCGCGAGATGAGTCAGGGGGTCCGAATAGGCCAATTTACGGACCTCCTCTTGCTTCTCGACCTGTGCGGTAATGTCGTTGGAGGTGCCGATATAGCCGGTGATCCGACCCTTGTCGTCAAAGCACGGCGCGCCGGCCATATCCATGTGATAGGTCTGGCCATCAACGTCCGTGAAAATCCCGCGCACACGGGCGTAACTCGCGGCCGACTGGACCGCATTGGTCATGATCTCGGAGTTTTCTTCATCGAACTGGATAATGTCGAGATAGTTGCACCCGACCAGGGAATTGCGGCCGCCCTGAAGTTTCTGGAGGAAGGTGCCCTCGGCATAGATCAGCTTGCCCTGGAGATCGGTTTCCCAGAACAGGTCTGAGGCCACGGCGGAGAAATTGGACAGGCGCTTCAGCGTTGCCTGGGCTTCGCTATGTTGCTGGTCCAGCTTCTTGAAGGCCCGGATCATGATCTTGTGGGCCGGCCAGAAGACCAGGAACACTTCCGCGACAATCGTCAGGACGAGGGCCAGGACCGTATAGGTCTGGATCGTACCCAGCCATTCGGCGCGCTTGTTGGCCTGCGCTTCGAAAGCGTCCGCCGCCTCTCCGAGCCGATTGGCGAGGGGGCCGGAAGCCTCATATTCAATTGCCTCAAGCGCCGCGGACGTATTCCGGCGGTCGACCAGAACCCAGTTCACATTGTTGATGAGCTCAAGAACCTTGGTATGAATGGAGTTGTCGCCTTCGGAATAGATCGCCTGAAGTGCGGCATCATCTTCGCCAAAGCGGATAAGTTCATAGTGAGACGTCTCGAACAATTTGATGCTGGCGCGCAAATTCTCCCGCAGCTCCGGCGATCCGTCTTCGGCGTAATCATGGGCGGCATGCGACATTTGCTGCAGCAACATGCGCTGGCTGCCGCTCATATTGATCGCGGTCGCATCATGCGCACCTTGGCGGAGGGCAGTCAGGGAAACGATGTGGCTGGCAAGGATCAGCGCCAGAACAATGCTCAGCGCGAGGATGTACCGATTCAGGTGCGACTCAAGAATTTCGCGCCCGGAATGGCGCTTCTTGTCGTGTTTGAATAGGGTGCGTCCGAATAACATGATGGGCGAACCATACCCAAACAGGGTTAGAATCGTCTTTCCGAATAAAGGAAATTTCTTACCGGCGTTTCAAATCTTGTTTACCTAGATATCAAGCTCTTCAACGAAAGCAGCGTTTTCCTGAATGAACCGGAAACGCAATTCGGCTTTCTTGCCCATCAACGTGTTTATCAGCTCCTCGGCTGGAACCTCGACATCGTCAATCGCCTCCAGAGTGACCCGCGCAAGCGTCCGCGTCGCCGGGTTCATTGTGGTTTCCTTCAGCTGAGACGGGTTCATCTCGCCGAGACCCTTGAAGCGGGTCATGTCGACTTTCTGGTTCGGTTTGAAGTGCTCTTTCATTTTCTCGGCCCGGTCGGCATCGTCCATCGCGTAGACGATCGTACCCTTGTTGGAGAGCTTGTAGAGCGGGGGCAGGGCCAGGAACAGGCGTCCGCTTTCGATAAGGCCCGGTGTCATCCGATAGAAGAAAGTGATCAGCAAGCTGGCAATGTGGGCGCCATCTACATCGGCATCCGTCATGATGATGATGCGGTCATACCGCAGATCGTCCATGTCGAACTTCTTGCCCAGCGCCGTGCCGAGCGCCAGTGAGAGATCATTGATCTCCTGATTGTTCATCATCTTGTCGAGCGAGGCGCTTTCGACATTCAGGATCTTGCCGCGCAGGGGCAGGATGGCCTGGGTCTTGCGGTCGCGGGCCTGCTTGGCGGAGCCGCCAGCCGAATCCCCCTCGACGAGGAACAGTTCGGTGCCGTCCGGCCCCTTGTTGGAGCAATCGGCCAGCTTGCCCGGCAGGCGAAGCTTCTTGGTGGCCGATTTGCGGCTGATATCCTTGGCCTTGCGGCGGCGCTGGCGTTCTTCCGCGCGCTCAACCGCCCAGCCGAGCAATTTGTCGGCTTCTTTCGGGCTACCGGCCAGCCAATGGTCAAACCGGTCGCGCACGGAGTTTTCCACCAGGCGGAACGCGGCCGTCGTCGACAGCTTGTCCTTGGTCTGACCGACAAATTCCGGACCCTTGATGAAAACAGACAAGAGCAAGCCGGAATGGCCCATGATATCTTCGGCGGTGATTTCGGAGGCTTTCTTGTTTCCGGTCAGTTCCCCGAAATTGCGTAGCCCTTTTGTGATGGCTGAGCGGAAGCCCGCTTCGTGCGTACCACCATCCGGGGTCGGAATAGTGTTGCAATAGGAGCGTGAAAATCCGTCCGCCTCGCCAAAGCCGGCGCGCGTCCAGGCAATGGCCCACTCGACCTTGCCTTCGCCGCCTTGATCAACGAGACCGGTAAAGGCTGCATCGGTGATGGTCGCCTTGTCCTTGAAGACTTCATCCAGCTGGTCTGCCAATCCGTTCGGATAGGAGAGCGTGGCTTCGGCAGGAACCTTGGAATCTTCTGGCAGCAGGGAAGGATCACAGCTCCAGCGTACTTCAACGCCTCGATAGAGATAGGCTTTTGATCGCGCCATCTGAAACAGGCGGGCCGGGCGGAAACGCATCTTTTCGCCGAAGATCTGGAAGTCCGGCTTGAACTTCACCACGGTCCCCCGGCGATTTGGCGCCGTGCCGACTTTTTTCAACTTGTCCTGCGGAATGCCGCGCGAGAAGGTCTGCCGGTACAGGATCTTGTCGCGTGCGACTTCAACTTCGACCAGTTCCGACAGCGCATTGACGACCGAAATGCCGACGCCGTGCAGGCCGCCGGCGGTCTCATAGGCCTTGTCGGAGAACTTGCCGCCCGCATGCAGTGTGGTCATGATGACTTCCAGCGCGGACTTTTTCGGGAATTTCGGGTGTGGATCAACCGGAATGCCGCGGCCATTGTCGCTCACCGCCAGGAAGCCATCGGCGTCGAGCTTGATCTCGATCCGGCTGGCATGCCCGGCCACCGCTTCATCCATGGAGTTGTCCAGCACCTCGGCAAAGAGGTGATGATAGGCGCGCTCATCCGTGCCGCCAATATACATGCCGGGGCGTTTGCGGACAGGTTCAAGGCCTTCGAGGACCTCGATATCCTTGGCGGAATAGCCGGTACTTTCTGTACTCATTTGGTCAAACAGCTTTGCTTGCTTGGCGGCTGCCATATGATGTCTCCGATAAGGGCGGGCGACTCAGTGTCGATATGGGAGAACATAAGATGACAGCCTCGATTAATACGGCGTTAACCCTGGAGAGCGGGCTTACATTCCCCAATCGGCTTGTGAAGGCGGCAATGACAGAGGGACTCGCTGATCCTCGCAACCGGGTAACTGAAAGCCATCTGACATTGTATCGCCGCTGGGCGGAAGGCGGCATAGGCGGGATGATCACAGGAAATGTCCAGATTGACCGCAATCATCTCGAGCGTGCGGGAAATGTGGTCATAGACGGCAAGCCGTCAAATGAAGAGATGGATATGTTCTCGCGCTGGGCCGACGTTGGCAAATCTCATGGCGCCGCAATGATCATGCAGGTCAGCCATGCCGGACGCCAAACGCCAAAACTGATCAATCCGAGCCCCGCTGCGCCAAGTCCGGTCGCGCTGGGCTTGCCGGGCGGCCAATTCGGTCAGCCCCGCGCGATGACTTTGGACGAGATCAAAGCCGTGATCGAAGGCTTCGGCCGGGCCGCCAGCGTTGCAAAGCAGGCGGGCTTTGACGGTGTTCAGGTTCATGGCGCGCATGGCTATTTACTTTCTTCGTTCCTGTCGCCGCTGGCGAACCAGCGCCAGGATGACTATGGCGGGCCGCTGGAAAACCGCGCGCGCCTCCTCGCCGAATGCGTCAGGGAATCGCGCATTGCGGCAGGGCCGGGGTTTTCGGTTTCGGTAAAGCTCAATTCCGCAGACTTTCAGAAAGGCGGGTTCAGTTTTGAAGATTGTCTCGGCGTGATCGACATTCTGAACGAGCTTGGCGTCGACTTTGTCGAGATATCCGGGGGTAATTATGAACAGCCCCGCATGATGGACAGCGAAGGCCTGGAGCCGGTTTTTGAGCAGAATGTCCGTGAATCCACGCGCGAACGGGAGGCCTACTTCCTGAAATATGCCAAAGCAGTGCAGGCGCGCAGCCAGTTGCCACTCATGGTGACAGGCGGATTTCGCACGACCGAGGCCATGAATTCGGCGCTTGCGGAAGGGGAGGCCGACCTGATCGGTCTTGGCCGGCCGCTCTGTGTCGAGCCGGACACGCCGAAACAGCTCTTGTCCGGAGAGGTCGCTGCCGCCGCGCAATGGGAGAAAACATTGCGCCTCGGGCCGGGATGGCTGGGGCCGAATTCTCCCATCAAACTGGTGAAGGCGCTGAACGGTTTTGGCGTTATCGGCTGGTATTATGAACAGTTGCGCAGGCTTGGCGCCGGCGAGGCCCCGGATACGGGATTGGGCGTGCTTTCTGCCTTCCTGGCCAATCAGAAAAATGAAAGCCGCACCGAAAAGGCCAGAAAAGCCGCAATGCCCTGATAGGAGACGGTTTCCACAGAAGAGGGAATTTCCTGAGCATCCGGTGGCTTGAACCGGCCTGCATCGCCCTCCACATCTGGTGAAACGCCCGACTCCTGCCATCATCGGCAGGTAGGGTTTCCTGAGCTGCCGCCCAGTCGGGGCTCAATTTGAAGAAGGAGGCATTGTAGATGCCAGGTATAAAGAACCTTCCGGTGTTGCCGCTTCGGGACATCGTTGTGTTTCCAGACATGGTCGCGCCCCTGTTTGTTGGGCGGGACAAGTCTGTACGGGCCCTCGAAATGATCGAAGAGGCCGACAATGAAATCATGCTGGTCGCCCAGCGCGACGCGGCCATAGACGACCCGGGCTCAGATGATGTCCACGAGGTCGGCACGATTGCCACCATTTTGCAGCTGCTCAAGCTGCCTGACGGTACGGTGAAAGTGCTGGTCGAAGGCAAGACGCGTGCGCGTCTGAACCAGCTGCACGACCGCGGCGAATATTTTGAAGCTGAAGTCGAAGCCTATGACGAGGCCCAAGGCACCGATGATGACGTGCAGGCACTCATGCGTGCCGTGCAGGAGCAGTTTGAAAATTACGTCAAGCTGAACCGCAAGATCCCGCCGGAATCCGTCACCACGATTGCTGCGCTGACCGAGCCTGGTCGTCTGGCCGATGCGGTGGCGTCGAACCTGTCTGTCAAACTCTCCGAAAAGCAGGAATTGCTCGAACTTCCCGATGCGAAAGATCGCCTCGAGAAGGTCTTCGCCCTCATGGAAGGCGAAATGGGCATGTTGCAGATGGAGCGGAAGATCAAGAACCGCGTCAAGCGGCAGATGGAGAAGACCCAGCGCGAATATTATCTGAACGAGCAGATGAAAGCGATTCAGCGCGAGTTGGGCGAGCAGGGCGGCGATGGCGCTGAGCGCGACGAGCTGGCCGACCTTGAGCAGAAGATTGCGGATGCCCCGCTGTCTGAAGAGGCGCGCCTGAAGGCCGAAGCCGAGATCAAGAAGCTGCGTCAGATGTCGCCAATGTCTGCGGAATCGACTGTCGTGCGGAATTATCTCGACTGGCTGCTGGCCCTGCCTTGGGGCACGCGCAAGGAAATCGAGACCAATCTCGCCAAGGCCGAGAAGCAACTTGATGACGACCATTATGGTCTCGACAAGGTGAAAGAGCGGATCCTGGAATATCTCGCCGTGCAGAAACGCACCGGCAAGATGAAAGGACCGATCCTCTGCCTGGTGGGCCCTCCGGGCGTCGGCAAGACTTCGCTTGGCCGCTCCATCGCTGAAGCCACGGGACGCGACTTTGTGCGCGTGTCGCTGGGCGGCGTGCGGGACGAAAGCGAAATTCGTGGCCACCGCCGGACCTATATCGGCTCCATGCCGGGCCGGGTGATCCAGTCGCTGAAGAAGACCAAGACGGGCAATCCGCTCTTCCTGCTGGATGAGATCGACAAGATGGGCATGGACCATCGCGGCGATCCGGCATCTGCCTTGCTGGAAGTGCTGGACCCTGAGCAGAACTCGACGTTCAACGATCACTATCTGGAAGTCGATTACGATCTTTCTGACGTGATGTTCGTGACGACGGCGAACTCGCTCAACATGCCGCAGCCGCTTCTCGACCGGATGGAGATCATCCGCATCGCAGGCTATACCGAGGACGAGAAGGTGGAGATCACCAAACGTCACCTCATCCCGCAGGTCCGTGAAGATCACGGCCTGAAGGAAGGGGAGTGGATTGTGGCAGATGAGGCCATTCGCGACCTTGTTCGGTACTACACCCGCGAAGCCGGTGTGCGGAGCCTGAAGCGCGAAATTGCACGGCTGGCCCGCAAGACGGTCCGCATCCTGTCTGACAAGGAGGGCGAAACCCTGACGGTGACGTCGGAGAACCTTCCCGAATTCGCAGGCGTGCGGAAATTCCGCTACGGTCTCGCCGACGAGACCGACCAGCTTGGTGCGGTGACAGGCCTTGCCTGGACCGAGACCGGCGGTGACCTGCTCACCATCGAGGCGGTCAAGATGCCGGGACGCGGCAACATGAAGGTCACGGGCAACCTCCGCGACGTCATGAAAGAGTCGATCCAGGCGGCCAGCTCGCTGGTCCGATCCCGGTCTGTCATGCTCGGCATCAAGCCGACCGTATTCAACACGACCGATATCCACGTGCACGTGCCCGATGGCGCGACGCCAAAGGATGGCCCGTCCGCGGGTGTTGCCATGACAACGGCGATTGTCTCGCTGCTGACCGGCAACCCGGTTGACCGGGAAGTGGCCATGACGGGCGAGATCAGCCTGCGGGGACGCGTCCTGCCGATTGGTGGCCTGAAAGAGAAACTGCTCGCAGCTCTGCGCGGCGGCATCAAGACGGTGCTGATCCCGGAAGAGAACGAGAAGGATCTCGAGGACATTCCGGAGAATGTGAAGACCGGCCTGAAGATTGTACCCGTTTCGGACATCAATGAAGTGCTGGCCATCGCGCTGACGCGGCCCTTGTCGCCGATAGAGTGGTCAGAAGCAGATGAAGCCGCATTGCAGGCCTCATTGTCCGGTCAGCCGGGTAATCAGGCGACCGATCCGGCCCGTCCTCACTAGGCTGAATTGAGACTTATGACAGGCGGCCGTTCAAACACTGAACGGCCGTCTTGCTTTTTCTCTCAACCCCGTGCATTTGAGCGGGATTGGGGCGGTTAGCTCAGTTGGTAGAGCATCTCGTTTACACCGAGAGGGTCAGCGGTTCGAACCCGTTACCGCCCACCATAAAAACAAGGCACTAGCCTGTGGAAAAAAGAACATCAGAGAACAGTTTACAGCATAGTTTACAGGTTCTGTTCTTGTTCCGTCCTTAAAATGTGGCGCTCATCCGCCCAGAACGGTCGCGGCAAACGTGTGTGCGAGCTTGATTTTTTTGCATGTCTTAGGTGTCCAGTCGAACAGATCGGTGAGGACTTTATCAGTGAAGCGGTCCCGGCTTAGCCGCTGCTCGATTACTTCCCTTCTTGCCGTCCACCACCGTCAGACACACGCATGAACAGTGCGAGAAGCGGTTCGTTGATATAGTAATTGTTCCGGCCGGCCTGATGCTTGGTCACGAAACCCGCTTCGGCCAGTTGGTCGAGATACTTGGTGGCGGTCGGTCGGCTGACATGCAGGTCGTGCATCACATAATCGATGCGCGTGTAAGGGTGGCGGAAGATGTTGTTCAACAAGTCCTGACTGTAGATCTTGCCGAGCTCTGCTCGCATCCGTTTCTTGTAGTCCGCCATCTGGGCGCGCAAGCCTTCGATCAGCTGCAGGGTCGTCTGAGATGTCTCTGCCACCGCTTCCAGAATGTAGAGTACCCAATCTTCCCAGGCGCCGTCATCTCGCACGGCCTGCAGCAATCGATAATAGTCGCTTTTCGTACCTGTGATGTGACGGCTGAGATAGAGAATGGGAATGTCGAGCAGGCCCGTGCGCGTCAGATAAAGTACATTAAGGATGCGCCCGATGCGGCCATTGCCGTCCGGGAACGGGTGGATGCTCTCAAATTGATGGTGAATGATCGCCATTTTGATGAGCGGGTCCAGATCGCAGGCGTCATCATCATTGATGAAGACTTCGAGCCCAGCCATAAGGGTTTCAATCTCACGCGGGCCCTGTGGTGGCACATAGACGGTTTCGCCTGTGCGATCATTCTTCAGCTCTGTTCCGGCCTGCGTTCTGAAGCCATCGTCTCGCCCCTTCAACAAACGAAACATGTCGATGATGATGCGGTTGGTAATCAATCCCTGTGTCTTGCGTAGCTGGTCAAATCCAAGTCTCAGGGCATCACGATAGAGCGCCACCTCTTTTGCGGCTGCTGAGCCAGGTCCTTCGGGGAACAAGTCTGCCTGGAACAGTTCGTCTTGAGTGGTGACGATGTTTTCAATTTCAGAACTTGCCTTGGCCTCCTGCAAGGCCAGCGTGTCGATCAAGATACCCTGGTTGGGGATGGCTTTGGCTGCGCCCTTCAATTCCGCCAGTGCCCTGTTGGCGCGCGCAAGTGCCTTCAGCACCGGTACCGTCTCTATCTCGACCGGTGGCGGAAGGTCTGGCAATTTGTACGAGGAATCTGGTAATTTCGACATGATATGTCAAAGAAACGCAATTTTCTTTACATGTCCAGCTAACGTGTAAAGAAAATCACCAAATTGGTGTAAATCAACACCAAGCGATTTCTTACCTATGCAGGCGGGATACTCTACGAGACCTGGCTCCTAGAGCGAAGTCGTCATCGCTTCAATGACAGCTGCATCTGACACGTAAATCCGCTTCATTTTCGCAAGTGTGCCGGGCGTCCAGCCGAACAAATCGGTCAGAACCTGATCTGATATCAGAGTCGGGTAAAGGTGCTGAAGGATGACCATATTCGTCGCGCATGTCTTGCGCATGTCGTGGATGGTTGGACCGTGGTTTTCAGGGCCAAGTCCTATACGGCTGCGATGGCGATCAAAGCTCGTGCCGAACCCTTCTGCAGTCCAAGGCTTGCCCTTGCTGGAGAAAAGAATCGTGAGGGGTGCCGTCGCGAGTTTGGCGCGCGCCGCATCGATTTCATCAAGCAACGACCGAAGCGGAGGCGTGATGGGGATAAGGGCAGTGTTGCGGCCACGGCTCTTGCCCGTAGGAATGATCAGATGCTGCTTCGTGATCGCCGAAAGGGGCAAGCGGGTCAGATCTTCACGGCGAAGTCCGGTGTGAAGAGCCAGCTTGAACGCCCAGGCCAGATGCGCCGACGCGGTCTTGAGAAACTTTGCCTGCTCTTCCAGAGACCAAATACGCGCTTCCGTCGGCCGTTCGTAAAGCGGCTCGATTCCATGCGCTCGGTTCCAGTCCAGTCGCCCGTCCTTTTTGCACCAGGTCAGGAAGGCCGACAGAGCCAGGACGGCCTCATCAGCTGAGCTCGGAGAGTGACCCCAGACACGATCACGGTGGGACGTGATAAACTTGATAATGCGTCTGCTATCGAAAACCGAAAGCGGTGCGTTCGCAGCTGGCTGGCCCGCCTTCAGGGGCATTTCCAACCACTTGTCGAGGTACTTGATCCTGGCCGTTTGCCCTTTTGTCTTCATCTTTCTGAATGCGGGAGACTTCTTCCGATAGAGCATAACCGCCATGGCGAACGAATCTGCGACTGGCGCTCTTTCATCCTCCATCACCTCTGAATAGGCCTGGATGAATTCTGGGGGCAGTCGCTTGCCAGGCTCATCCAACCTGGATCCTTCACTCGTCCAGAACTTTGGGCCACCGCGAAACGCGTAATAATAGTAGCGGGTCTGACCCGTCGCGAGCTTCTTCGCAATTACATGCAGTCCCTTGATGGACATGGTCAGCTCCCTAGCCATTTCGCCTCCGAATCAGTTTCGAGCCTGAGAGAGGCCTTGTCCAGAAGCGTAATCTCGCCGTCAGGCATGAGCCGAACGCCGCATACGTCAAATCCTGTATCTTTCGCTGCAGCGATCAGCGTTTTGAGGCGGCGCTTGATTTCACAGGTTTTTAGATGTGGGGGTATCTGCGTTCGGGCCATTGCTCGACATCACTGGTACGTTTGAGTCTTCATGGCCTTACGAAAGCCAGGATCGCTCGAAAGGAAAGCTTCAAGCATCAGAGGAACCAGCATAGCCACCGATGACTCAGCTCCGTAGGTTGCTGCATGGATCCGAGAATACGCTTCGAGGTCCGCAGCCAGAGATGGCTCGAGACTGATCGACAGTTTCTGCGGCGTCCGGTCCGGTAGTGGCCCGATCTTCAAACTGACTTCACTCATGGTTGTATGCCTCCTTCATAAGGTTTCAGAACAATGTCCTTGTTGACCAGCACACCGAGCCGCCAACCGGGCCGGATGGTGATCGAGGGCTGGACTTCGAGATTGCGGCGCACGATTTCCTGACCGGCTTCATTAGCGCCGGTCTGTGCCGAACGGCGAAGCGCCCGGGCAATGTCGCCTTCGTCATCGCTTGCGAGTTCGGATCCGACGCCGAGCAGGGTGGAGAGCGCGACACCCTGGAGCAATTTCCAGGAATGATAGTCGACCTTGTCTGCCAGCCCCGCATAGCCGCGGGCATCGACGCCAGCTAGATTGTCGATCCGGATCGAGGTGCCGTCCGGCATCATGATCCGGCTCCAGACGAGCAGCGCGCGCGACTGGCCGAACGCGATGACACTGTCATAGCGACCGATGAGCCTCGCGCCCTGCGGCACGAGCACGATCTCTCCCGTGACCGTGTCATAGACCGGGCTCGTCACCTGCGCGATGACCTGTCCGGGAAGATCGGAGTTCACGCCCGTCAGCAGGGTTGCCGGAATAATCGTCCCCGCCATCAGCTGGTACGGAGAGACCGGCGTCTCCAGCCGGTGTGGATTGTAGATCGATGGATCAGGATCGGCGCCAAGAAAGTCGAGCTTTCGAACCTGACGGTTCGGGTCTTCACTTAAAGATGACCCGAACGCGCTGCCGTCGGACGGCGCAAATGCCGACAAGTCCGGGAAGCTCAACGAAGCAGGCGCCGCGGGCGCAACACTGCCGATGCCATTGTTCGACCCGGCACTCGCACCAACCTGGAAAAACACCCCGCTCCCACGTGCCGCATCAGAGAGGGCTGCTTCACGTTCTCGTAACTCCGCCTCCAGCGCCGCCAGGTGTTCCCGCATCGGATCCGCCTCAGGCGCATCTTCCTCCGACAATCCCATGCGCCCTTCGCGCTGCGCCTTTAAGATGGGTGTGCCGAGATCGCCTGGAAGCGGCGGTCCGAGAATGTCCTCCCGCGGTAGCTCGCCATAGGATTTCGGAAGCTCTGACAGGCCATCCGCCTCCGGATTGTGCCCGGTGTTGTAAAGCTCACGCGCGGGGCCACCAGCGTCTTCCTTCGGACCCTGCAAGGCAAAGGCCAGCGAGCCGAGTACAATCGCACTGCCAGTCCCAAACAGGATCATGAGCGCCCGCTTGGAAAACCGTTTGACGGGTCTCGGGCGGCCGCGGATTTCAAGCGGCTTGGGTGGAGGGGAAGCAGCTTCAGTCATGGCCGCGCGCCGCCAAGATCATTGCGCGCAATCTTCACGACATCCTGGCGCTTTTCCCCGAGGCGCAGCTCTGCGCGGGCGAACAGGCGGTCGACGACATAATAGTCGCCTGACATGCGATAGTTGACGAGCTGGGCCTTGCCGTCCCGGCCGATGACGAACAGGGCCGGGGCTTCGCCCTGGTCGAGCCGGGCCGGGAACTGGATATAGACCTTGCGGCCATCGTCAAAGACGCGATCCGGCCGCCAGTGTGGGAAATCCCCATCCAAATCGTACCGGAACTTTAGCCGTTCGAGCTGCAACCCTGCAGACGACGGCGATGCCGACGCACCTGCCGCGCCAGACCTCGCCACCCGCGTCACCAATTGCTGGTCTGCATAGCGCCATGAGACAGCCGCCATATAGGTCTCTTCGAACGCGCGCAGTTCAAGATGGTAGGCACGAAGGCTCGTCGTGATGATGAGGTTCGTTTTGAGGCCCGCCTGTGTCGGCTTGATCAGGATATGGGCCTGCGCGCCGTCACCGGTGCCGGAGATCGTATCCCCGAGCACCCATCGCACCGTGTCGCCAGCCGAGACCGAAACGAGTTCCTCGCCCGGCTGGAGGACGATGTCGGTCACCTGCTCGGGTGCGCAATAGACTTGGTAGAGCGCGCCCACTGTATAGGGATAGACTTGGATCGCGTTCATGTAATTGTCGAGCGAGGGTTCGACAGCAGCCTTGCCGTTTGCGGTCTCGATCGCCTGATAGGGTTTGAGGGATTGCGTCTCCGTCTTCGTGGGCATCGGCTTCAGCTGGTCGGGCACGGTCCCCGACACAATTGTCGGCGTATAGGTGCGGTAGACGACCGGCGTCGAAGACAGGTCCGCGTCTGTAAGATGGATCTCTTCGGCGTCAGGGGCGAGATAGAGATCTTCGACATAGTCCGGTTCATCGAGTGTAATGTCTGGACCGACGGCTGCGGGGAAAGACTCGCAGGCCGCGAGGGCGGACGAGGCGAGGAGGATCAGGGCAAAGCGTTTCATGGGGGATATGCTCCTATTGATGGTCTTTCGACCAGTTGAGGCCGTGGACGTAGAGGCCGAGGGGATTGGCCCGGAGGGCCTCTTCGGTGCGGGGTGGATCGATGACGATCGAGAACACGCCGGTATGGTTTGACTGGCCGGTCTCTGTGCCGTTGCGATAGGCCGTCTCGCGCCAGCGCACCGTGAAGCTGTCATCAGAGGCGCGCACGACGCTCGTCACATCGACGGACACCGATCTGCGTCCGAGATCCGCAAACGGGTCATTGTCGCGGGCATAGTCGTTGAGCGTCGCGGCTGCCCGGTCGGTCGCATAGGCATAGGCCTTCAGCCAGTTCTGCCGGACAATAACCGGATCAATCGAGATGGACCGCGTATTCTTGACGAACTCGGCGAGATGGAAGGCGATCTGCGCATCAGTCGGCTCGTAGCGTCCGTCGGCCGGGCCGACGGCGCGCACGGCGCCTTCGCCGGTCAGCTCGACTACATAGGGCGTGACGAAGGATTGGGTCGAACGCCAGACGAGCCCACCCGCGAGCACGAACGAGAGGCCAAGGCTGCCTAGTGCGGCCAGCCGCCAGTTTGCCGCCTGTACGCGGGCAGACCCGATCCGGTCGTCCCAGGCCTGTGCGGCGCGCTGGTAGGGCGTCACAGGTTCCGGTGTCTCGCCATAGCGGGTGGATGTTCGCTTCCAGAGCTTCATGTCAGTCCTCGTCATTCTTCAGTTGTATCGACGTGCCGCCGCCGGGACGGTCGCCGTCGCGGACGGCAGAAGCCGCCATCATCCCGGCATCCCGGGTGGACTGGTCGCGTCTTATGCGCCGGGCCCAGTCCGGGGATGAGTTCTGCCCATTGGCAGGACTGGCGTTTGGCGCGCCTGTTCCGCCGGTTGCCGCGAAAGCGGCACGCGCGCCTGCCTGGTGACTTGTTTCAGGAGACCCGAAGACGCGGCTTGCAAAGCCGCGCGCACCGGACGCCGCGGCCCGTGCCCCGGCGCCGGCAACCCCGCTCATGCCGGCCATGGCCGCGCCGACACCAGTCTTGCCGGAGGCTGCCGCATTCATCTGGTAGGCCGTGCGCGCCCCGCCCGTCATCGAGGCGGCGGCGCCGACCGCACTGCGCGCGCCACCGGCGGCTGCCCCCACGGCCGATTTGGCGAGGCTGCCACCCGCGACGGTTCCGGCGGCAACGCCAGCGGCTGAGCCGATCGCCGCGCCTGCGCCGAGCTGCGGTGCCCCGGAGACAAGGCCTGTGGCGATGCCGGGTCCGAACAGGCCGAGGGCCAGAAGCGAGAGGGATCCGAGGATGACGGAGGCAGCCTGTTCCAGGGTCACCTCGTCTGGCTGGAAGGTCGATGTGATGGAGGAGAAGATTGTCGAACCAATGCCGACAATGATCGCCAGCACCATGAGCTTGATGCCCGACGCGATGACATTGCCGAGGACTTTCTCGGCGAGGAACGACGTCTTGTTCCAGAGCGCAAAGGGTATCAGCACGAACCCGGCCAGTGTCGTCAGCTTGAATTCGATGATGGTGACGAAGAGCTGGATGGCGAGGAAGAAGAACGCAAGGAGCGTGATGATCCAGGCGAGGAACAGGACAGCGATGATGACGATGTTCTGGAAGAAGGCGATCGGGCCCGTGAGCTTCTCGATTTCGTCGAGCAGGGGCAGGGCCGCATCAAATCCGGTTGCGGCCACGAAACCGGGTTTCATGATATCGTCAGCGGTGATCGTGCCGCCGGTGGCATTGAGGCCGAGCTGCGCAAAGCTCATGAACACGACGTCCGACAGGAGCGCGAAATTGCCGAGGATCAGCGCGAAGGCGCCGACATAGAGGACCTTCTTCAGGAACCTGCCGACAATGTCGGTATCGGGGCCCATGGCCCAGAAAAGTCCGGCGAGCGTGATGTCAATTGCGATGAGGGCGCTTGTCAGGAAAGCGACATCCGGCTGCAGGAGACCGAACCCGCTATCGATGTAAGCGGAGAAGGTCGCAACAAACTGGTCGATGACGCTCAGGTCTTCCATGGCCCTAATCCCGCCTGTAGGCGACGCCGTCGCCGCGGAAGCGTTTGTGACGAATGCGGGCCTGTTCCTCGATGGCCGCCCGGCGGGATTCTTCGAGCGCCACCATCCGGTATTGCGCCGCCATCAATTGCTGCATCTGCATCTGTTGTTCGACGGAAAGTGCGACAAGCTGGTTACCCGCCTGGGCGACTGACAGGTTGCCGGTTGCCGCCTGGCTCTCGCGGGCAAGGTCGCTCAGCGTCTCGCGGGAGTCTGCAATCGAGGTCACGATTCCCGACTGGACCTGGATCGAAGCCCGGAACGCGTCCCGGCTGATCCGCCACTGATCAGCAGCTTCAACCACGATCTCCTCATTGGAGAGGTCTTCATAGGAGTCGGGGAAGGCCTCTTCGTATTGGCGTTCGGACTCTTCGACTTCGTAAGTGACCTCGCCCGCTTCGCGCATCAGCGTGTCGATCCGCTCGAGCACGCGTTTGAGGTGTTCGATTGAGGCATAGTCGAGCCGTTTCAGGTCCTCGGCCTGGTTCACCAGCATCTGCGCCTCATGCTGGAGTTGCTGGATCTGGTTGTTGATCTGTTCGAGCGTATTGGTGGCCGTCACGACATTCTGAACGAGGTTCGTCGGGTCGATCACGACATCGCCGACGCCCAGAAGGGCGTTTGCCGGTGGTGCAATCAGGCTGAGCGAGGACACTGACCCAAGAAGAATGGCGATCATTCGGCGGCGCATGGCACGTCTCCTTCTGTCCCGATCAGGTCTGCGGCCCAATGGAGCCCGCGCGCGGCAAGCCAGGCCGGCGCGAACCCGTCCGGGCCTGAAGCACTAAGAATCTCGGAGATCAGATTCTGATCAGCCTTCGATCCGGCGGCGCAGAAGGCGAGCGCAACCGGCCCCAGATCGAGGTCGAACAGGCGGTTTCCATCCGGACACTGAACATAGTAGTCGCGCTTCGGGGTCGCCCGCGCGATCAGTTCGACCTGACGGGCATTGAGTCCGAACGCTTCATACGCTGCGCGCTGCGAGGGCTCCTCGGCGCGCGCATTGGCCAGGAAGATGCGGGTCGGTGCGCTCTCGATGAGGCTTGGCGCGATCGCGCTTGCCGAAATGTCCGACAGGCTCTGCGTCGCGAACACGACGGACACGTTCTTCTTGCGGAGTGTCTTCAGCCAGTCGCGAAGGCGCCCCGCAAACATCGGATGGTCGAGGAACAGCCAGGCCTCGTCGAGGATCAGCATTGTCGGCCGCCCGTCGAACCGGGCTTCGAGCTTCGTGAAGAGATGCGCCAGAACCGGCGCTGCCAGACGCTTGTCCTGCATCAGCGCGTCCATTTCGAAGCAGAGGACATCCCCTGATGCCAAACTGTCCTCATCGGCATCGAGCAGGGCACCATAGGGACCGGCCAGCGTATAGGGTTCCAGCGCCTGCCGAAGCTCTGATGACTGCACCAGCGCTGTAAGACCCGTCAGAGTGCGTTGCGCCACCGGTGCCGCGCCAAGGCTCTGCAGAGCCGTCCAAACGGCCTGCTTCACTTCGGGCGTCACAGCGACGTTTTCTTGAGCAATCAGACCCAACACCCAAGCCTGTGCTTCGGCGATCCCGGCTTCGCTATCAATGTCCCGCAAGGGCTGGAACGCAAGGTCGCCGTCGAGGCCGAGGTCGTACCAGGTACCGCCAAGGGCAAGCGTCGCGCAGCGCGCCGAGCCACCCTTGTCGAAGATGAAGACCTGCGCCCGCTCGTAGCGGCGGAACTGCAAGGCGAGGAGCGATAGCAACACCGACTTGCCGGCCCCAGTCGGTCCGACCACCATCATGTGCCCGACATCGCCCTGATGGGTCACCAGCCGGAACGGGGTCGAACTTGCCGAGCGGGCCATCAGGAGCGGCGGGCCGTCCAGGTGCGTGTTACGCTCCGGCCCTGCCCAGAGTGCCGACAGGGGCGCCATATGGGCAAGATTGATCGTATTGAGCAATGGTTGGCGGACATTGGCATAGGCTTCGCCTGGAAGCGTGCCGAGCCAGGCTTCGACTGCATTGACGCTTTCCGAGACGCAGGTGAATCCACGCCCCCGGATCACGCGCTCAACGGCGCGGATCTGGTCTTCGGCGATCGCGGCATCCGCATGCCGGACCACAATCGCCGTCGTGCAGTATCCGAAGGCGACATGACCTGCGCCAAGGGCTTGCAGCGCTTCATCGGCATCGGCGGCCTGGTTGTCGGCGTCTGAGTTGAGGAGCGTCGCAGGCTCATTGGTGAGGATTTCGCGGACGTAAGAGGTGAGCGACCGGCGCTTCGCAAACCAGTTGCGCATATAGACACCCAGCGTCTTCTCGGCGTCCGGCTTGTCGAGCGGCAGGAACCTTGTCACCCAGCGATAGGCAAAGCCGAGCTGGTCGAGCTCCGAGAGCAGTCCAGGCTCGCCCGTCGCCGGGAACCCGTTGATCGTGAGCACTTTTAGCGTCTCGTCGCCTAAGAGGGGTGAAAGACCACCGGTCAGGGAGGTGTCGACCAGGAGCGCATCGAGGCACATCGGCAGCGACGGTGCCTTCACCGTCTGCCGCGTCACCGAGATGCAGGCATGAAGGTAGGTCAGCGTCTCATCATCATCCAGGAACCGCGCCTCGGGCATGAGATCCGCCATCATGTCGCGCACGCGAGATGTTTCGGTTTCGAAATGGGTTAGGTGCTCGCTCCAGAACGCTGCCGGGGCGTCTGCCGGATCCTCGATGAAGAGCTGCTCGATCCGGGCCGTCCGGTCGGCCGGCGGCATCCAGGTGAGGGTCAGGTAGCAGTCGGTCTCGAAGTGGCGCCCATGCTCTTCAAACGCCGCGCGGCGTTCCTCATCGACGAGCCAGGCGGCGCCATCGCGCCAGATGCTTTCGGGATAGGTGACGGATGGTCGCCGGTCGGCCTCGATATGCAGCGCCCATCCGGATCCGAACCGGCTGAGGAGATTGTTGATGCGGGCTGTTACGGCGACGAGTTCTTCCGGCGTCGAGCTTTCGAGATCGGGGCCCCGGTAGCGGATCGTCCGCTGCAGGCTGCCATCCTTGTTGAGGATGATGCCGGGCGCGATCAGGCAGGCCCATTTGAGATGGTCGGCAAGCGCAGCCGGCCGGGCGCGGTATTCCCGGAGATTCAGCATGCGTAATAGCCTCTCGTCCGGATGTGCCGGATCAGTACGTCGGCAAATTGCGGATCGCGCCTTGCAGCGAACACGCAGATACCCTGCCCCACAATCCAGAAGACGAGCCCCACGCCCCAGAGCTGCAGGCCGATGCCGAGTGCGGCCGCCAGCGTGCCATTGACGATGGTCGCAAGCCTTGGCGCCCCGGCAAGCAGGATGGGCGCTGTCAGCGAGCGATGCACCGGCACGCTGTAGCCAGGGGGCAGGGGGCGGTTGTCAGCCATCAGAGCGTCGCCCCGCCGCCGAACGAGAAGAAAGAGAGAAAGAATGAAGTCGCTGCAAAGGCGATCGAGAGACCGAACACGATCTGCAACAGCTTGCGCATGCCGCCGCCGCTCTCGCCGAAGGCAAGGCCGAGGCCTGTCAGGATGATGACGATTGTTGCGAGGATCTTGGCGACCGGCCCTTCGATGGAGTCGAGGATCGACTGCAGCGGGGCTTCCCAGGGCATGCCGGAGCCAGCCGCATGAGCCGGGAAGGTGAGCGCGACGGCAAGTGCCGTCAGGCTCAGGGCTTTGATCAGTCTGTATTTCATTGGGATTACGTCCTTTCTGGAGCGGTGGAGAGAAGCAGTTCGGAAAAGGGCAGGCTCGGCAGGACGAGCTGCAGGTCCGGCTGGACGGACACGAGGTCGTAGCCGCCGCGCCCAAGCCCGTTCATGCGCGCGACCGTCTCGACGCGGTGCGCACCGGCCCGCCGCGTGATGTAGACGACACAATCAATTGTCTCGGCGATGAGATCATGCGGCACCTGCGCCGAAGTCTCGCCGATCAGCTGTTCGAGCCGGGAGAGGCCGGCAAGGGCGGAGTTGGCATGCAGGGTCGCGATCCCGCCCGGATGGCCGGTATTCCAGGCCTTCAGCATGTCGAGGGCTTCAGCGCCCCGGACTTCGCCGATAATGATCCGGTCGGGGCGCAGGCGAAGGGTCGAGCGGACAAGGTCTGCAAGCGTCACCGATCCCGGCTGCGTACGCAGCTGGACCGCATCGCGCGCAGTCGAGACAAGTTCGCGCGTGTCTTCGAGAATGACCAGCCGGTCGCCCGTGCGGGCAATCTCGGCCAGTAGCGCATTGGCGAGCGTCGTCTTGCCTGAGCCCGTGCCGCCGACAACGAGAATGTTCTCGCGGTCCAGAACGGCTTGCCGGAGGGCCTCGGCATGATGGGCAGCCATCATGCCGGACGACACATACTCATCCAATGCGATCACCCTTCCGGCAGGCTTGCGGATCGAGAAGCAGGGCCCCGGCGCGACGGGCGGCAGGACGCCTTCAAACCGTTCCCCGCCAATGGGGAGTTCTGCGGACACGATGGGGGAGGCTGCATCGGCACGCCGGCTCATATGGCTTGCGACGAGCCGGATGACGCGCTCCACGTCGCCAGCGGTGACAATCAGACCGGACTCGGTCCGGCCAGACCCGTGCCGCTCGATCCAGAGCCTGCCATCGGGATTGATCATGATTTCGACGACGGCGGGGTCGTCCAGCGCGGCAACAATCTCGGTCCCTAATGCCGTCACCAGCATGGCGCGTGTCCGTGTCTGGCTTTGTGCGTCACGCATCGACCCGCACCTCGCCCAATTGTTCGGGCTCGCGCTCAAGACTGGCAGCTTCTGCCGTCACATCCTCGACGGCATTCTGCAGAATGCGCTGTCCGGAGCGGAGCGCCTCGGCGACCTGCCGGACGAAGAGATCGAACCGTAGGTCGCCCTTGGCCCGCGCCGCCTCGACCTGGTTGGCGGGCACGGGCGGTGTCACCGTCAGGAAATAATGCACGAAGGTCGCGAGCGTTTCGGCCAGGACAAGATTGTCCCGCTCGATCCGCCCGAACTGCCGCGTCAGCCGGTCGAGCCGGCGGTTGATCGCCGCTTCGCGCTTATTGTCGGACTCGCCTGCCCGGTAGGCCGTCACTGCCCCATCGATGATCGTGCTTTCTGACAGGCCAGGGCGTTTGGCCATGGCCTTCAGCCAGTGAAAATTCTCTGGCGAGATATAGGGCTGGATCCGGGGCTTCATTGGCCATTCCCCGTGAGATCAATGCCGGTCGCCTGTTCGAGGCTGTCAGCCTGGACGAGCGCGTCGAAGAGGCTGGGCTGAGGGGCGCCGCGCGTTCGAGCCGGAGATCTGCCAGGCTTCGTGGGTGCTGAGACCCTTGCGCGATCCTCGGCCGCATCGCGCGCCTTCTGAGGCCCAAGGCCCTCCACATCAGGTTCGAGCTCTGCGGCCTGCATGAGGCCTTCATGGATCGCGCGAACTTCGGACCCCCAATCATTACTCCGCGCGTTCGGAATGCAGGCTGCGAAGGCAGGGGCGTCTTTGAGGCGTTCGGTAAAGTTCTGGTCTTCATAGTAGCGGAGCTTTATCGCCCGTACCGGAGGTGAGCCTGCGACAAGGACAAGCTCCTGATCCGAAGGCAGCTGCATCACCTCGCCGGGGGTCAGCAACTGTCGGGCGGTTTCCTGGCGCGACACCATCTTGTGCGACAGCCAAGGGGCCAAGCGGTGGCCTGCATAGTTCTTCATGGCCCGCTGTTCGGTCTTGGTCCCGAGCGCATCGGAAATCCGCTTGGCCGTGCGCTCGTCATTGGTCGCGAACGCCACCCTCACATGACAATTGTCGAGGATCGCGTTCGAGGGACCATAGGCCTTCTCGATCTGGTTCAGTGATTGCGCGATCAGGAAGGCCTTGAGGTTATAGCCGGCCATGTAGGCAAGTGCGCTTTCGAAGAAGTCGAGCCGTCCGAGGGCAGGGAACTCGTCCAGCATGAACAGGACCCGCCGGCGGGATTTTGCCGCTGCAGCCGACACATGAGGTGCCAGAAGTCCGCACGCGCTCAGGATGTTTGCCACAAGCGATCTGCCACGCGAGACCAAGGACGGACGCACATCCAGATGTTCGGTGAGCCGGCGTCCGACCTGGTTCAGGATGAGGCGCATCAGCGGCTTGGTGCGAGATAGGTCCGAGGGCGGTACAACCAGGTAGAGCGACAGCGGCCGGTCGCCAGACACAAGGTCCTCGATCCTGAAGTCGCTGCGGGAGGTCACTTCTGCGACAACGGGATCGCGATAGAGTGAAAGGAACCTCAAAGCCGTCGAGAGTACACCCGAAAGCTCGTTCTCCGACTGGTTCATCAGTTCACGGGCCGTCTCGGCGACGACGGGATGAACCTTGGGCGCTTCGCTCGTGCCGAGGTGGTTTGTCCGGAGCATGATCGACAGCGTCGTGCGGAATGTCCGGTCGGGATCTGCAAGGAAGCTCGCCACACGCGCCAGCGTCTTCTCACGCTCGGCATAGAGGACATGCAGGATAACCCCGACGAGCAGCGAGTTCGCCTTGTCGACCCAGTGCCCGAGATCGCCAAGCTTGCCCTGCGGGTCGACGAGAATGTCGGCAATGTTCTGGACATCGCGCACTTCGCAATGCCCGCGCCGGACTTCCATGAGGGGATTGAAGTGGGCCGAGGCGACATCGGTCGGATCGAACCGCACACAATGGGAAAACTCTGAGCGCCAGCCGGAGGTCAGCTGCCAATTCTCGCCCTTGATGTCATGCACCAGCACCGAATGCGGCCAGGAGAGGAGTGTTGGCACGACAAGCCCTACACCTTTGCCGGACCGTGTCGGGGCAAACGCCATGACATGGTCCGGTCCGTCATGGCGGAGGTAAGAACCCGTTGCCTGACCTAGGAACACACCGGAAGGTTTGAGCAAGCCGGGCTTGCGCAAATCCTTGCTTTCCGCCCAGCGCGCTGAGCCGAAAGTCGAGACCCGCTTGTCCCAGCGTGCGCGGAGGATCGATCCCGTCACCGCAATCACGATGGCCGCGACACCGCCCGAACCGGCGATCAGTCCGCCCCGGTCGAACACATCCGGCGCATAGGCATCGAATGAGTACCACCACCCGAAGAATGCCCAAGGCACATAGACCGGCATGTCGAGGATGACGAAGAGTGGCTCGCCCAAACGGGGCGACCAGCCCAGCGACAAGGCTGTCCACTGGGTTGCGCACCAGAGCGCCACCAGGACGACGAGCGATACCAGGATGATCTGCCAGAAGAGGTTCGTGCCATGTTTCATGACGCAGAACCTGACCAATCATCGCCTCACGCTCCAGAGAGGGAATTGGGGGAAATCAGGGGGGTATTCTGAAGTTTTGGGAACGGCAGGGTGACAGACGTGAAGTTGCGGGAAGAATTTGCGGGATTTTTTCTGCTCGTCGAAGATTTTGAGTCGTGGAGCGAATTGAGGCAACTCATTAGAAATACTCTGACGGATCGTGCGACGTGGATGCTCCGTTTGCTTCGGAGAACGTTGTCTGGCACTGAAGTTTGGTTGGCAATCTTTTGGGTTCAGCGAACTCACAGAACGAATGTGGGGCGAATTAGCAGCCTACCGACTGCGATCAGAAAGGTGTGAGTTGCTGAACTCTACGGGTCGCGCCGTGGCACATTATCTCGGCTACGTCGCTGGTAGATTGTGATCATTCAGACTAAATTCAACCTTTAGCTTTGCCAGAAGGACTTAGACGCGTACCGAATATTCAATAGATTCAAACTGCTGATTCTTATGCGTGGGGCAATTGATCGTGAGAGAAAGCAACGAAATTACAATGAGAGAGTAAGATATCGGCGTGCTATTCAAAAATGCAAAATAATCATGACACAGGGGGCTTTTGTGGCTGACCGAATTCTCGAAACATTTCTGGACGCGGGACTCTTGGAGCTTGGCGGAAATGACGCTTGGTTTGAGCACATATCCGCAGCGGCCGACAAGCTGGCGGTTCATATCGGCGCACACCCCGAACAATTGGCGGCATTCGTATATTCGGCCGTCGACCCTCGGGAACGGCTTGGAGACCCCTCCCGTGCAATGGCGCAGGAAACGCTGAAAAGCGTTTGGCGGACTTATTCCTCTGTCACGATGGGGTCGCTTGACTTGGTGTTTCGAGGGATCATCCTCGACGCGGTAATACAGAACGCAAAGCGAGACGATCAAATTCGGCTCGGCGTTACACTCCTACTATCGAGTGCTCTGCCACACATGTCGCTTGGGGAAGAAGCCGAGGTCTGGCAGAAAACAGTCTCTGAATTGCTTTCAGCCGTCGAGGCTGAGGCCGAGGCGCGCTGGTCAGTTCCGAGCGCCATCGCGCTTGCTCCTATGGTCGCAGTCAAACCACCCGAGATAAAAGGCAAATTGGGTGCCATCAAAATCGACGAAGCCGCTTTGCTGAAGGGGCTCGAAAAGGCTGCAGGACCGAATAACAAGGCCGGTGAGGAAACTGGCGGCAATCCTCATGCGCCGAACGCTGGCGCAACTTGGTCGAATGAATTTGTTCCACTGGCGACAGAAGCAATCGCGACAGCGGTTAAGAGAGCCGCAGGCGAGCGGGTCTACAATTTGGCATCGGATGAAATCTTTGGCGCAATCAGTACAATGGTTACCGCTTATGTCAGTGCAGCGATAAATCAAACCGCGGCTGCATCCCATGGTGTCGAACTGCGATCTAGGCTGCTTTGGTGGAAGGAGGCTAAGATTTCGCCGAGTGCCCGGAAAGAATATCGATTGATCGACCGCAAAGTGGCGCCTGGTTTAATGGCCCTGGACTATCAATCCATGCTTCCGGCGCTCGCGCCTGCCAGTGTTGTAGCCTTTTTGCGAGAATCGGTTCGTACCCTTTCGGGTGAGAACGAAACGACTTCACTGGGCGATTTTCTTGCCGCGATGTCAGAGGCCGATGAAATAGTTCCATTCAAGAGTTCGCAACCAGATCAAACAGCCAACTTAAGACCATTGGGCGCTCTTGTCCTGGAGGGGGCAACTCGCCCAGAACTCATCTCCGAGCGGACCGTCTTCCAAGGAACCCTGAAATTAGATCCGGCAGCCTTCGCTTCGCTTTTGTTCCTTGAATTCCAAGCCTTGAAAGCGATTCAACATGTCACGCCGGTGTCTCCCCCTGACGAGGCCGGAACAGCCGGAAAAGTGACGGGCGCCGCCAAATGAGTTTGTCCGATAACCAAACTTGCAAGCAAGACGACTGCTTTGTTCCCCAAACGTCGTGCGCGAAAGGCCATATGGATCCTTCGAAATGTCCGCACTTTGTGGCACCCAATGCAATCGTGGCAATGGGAGCGTTTCGTACTGAGGATGATGAACTTTTCCCATGGACTGGACGTCCACTTGGCCTCATCGATCTTCGCTTCGTCTCGGCGACACGTCGCCCGCACCTTGTAGGAATTGCCGGTGCAGCTGACGCTGGAAAAACGACGCTTCTCTGTCTTCTTTTTCTGGCCATCTATCGCGGGCGCCGTATCGGTCCTCATACGTTTTCTGGCTCATTTACTCTACAGGGCTGGGAGAACATCGCGCGTCATTTGCAATTGAATGCAGGAGAAACCATCAAATTTCCACCGCATACATCCCAGAACGGGCGAGTACCTGGCCTTTTGCATTTGGGGCTTTCTGACGATGATCGGAACCGCATGGATGTGCTTTTGGCCGACGCTTCAGGGGAGTGGTTTTCTGCATGGACTGACAAGCCGACATCGGAAAAAGCGGCCGGCGCTCGCTGGACAGCGGACCATTCTGACAAACTGCTTATCGCCGCAGACACCGACGCCTTGATGGGAAAGAAGGGTGGGGTTTCTCGCCGGGAGCTGGAGTTTTTAATCAGGAGAATTGCCAGCGATTCTGGCACCGAAGGTGTGGCGCTGGTATGGACCAAGAATGATCTCCCGCGAGACGCAGAATTGTCAAATACGATCGAAGACCTATTCCGATCCTGTTTCAAGGATGGGCCAGTGTTCGCGATTGGCGTCCCAGAGCAAGAAAATCCTGACCCTGACAAGACACTGCAAGAGTTGGAGGTGATTTTCTCTTGGGCTTTCGAGCCCCGGAGCCGTACCATTTCTCTGACGAGGCCTGACCACGCCGCATTCGATCCCTTCATGGCATATCGAGACGCATCATGACTGAGCGTTCCGCTTCAATTCTTCTGATCGGTGAGTCCGATGTCGGCAAGACGCATTTCGGCGCTCAGCTTCTGAGGCGTCTCAATAGCGGTCTTGGAACGATGGAACTCATCAATAGCGACAATCTTCAGCCTTTCCGCGAAACCATGGACCAGATCAGCCAGGGTTTGGCGGGACGCCACACTCCAAGAAGCGAGTCGTCGACAAGTCGCTGGACTATAAGACGCAAATCTGATGACGCGCGTTTCACCCTTGAATGGCCCGATTATGGCGGTGAGCAAATAAGCGCTATGGTCGCGGAACGGCGCATGCCGATTGCATGGCGCGAGAAGATTGAATCGACCTCTGCATGGGTCTTTATGGTTCGAGCCAGCCGCGTGCGCTTGCCAGAAGATGTCCTTACGCGTCAGGTCAGATTGCCTGCCGAAGATGATGAAACTGAAAGTGTTCTATCCGCTCAATCGCGCCTTGTCGAAACGCTGCAGATGCTTCGTTTCAAGGTCGCCGCCTATTCGGAGGCATGGACCAACCCGCCACCTATATGTGTGATCTTGTCTTGTTATGATGAATTGAAAACGGACCTCTCTCCCGCTGAGTACTCGCGCCTGAAATTGCCGCTCCTTGACGCTTACTTGCGTACAAATTGGAGTTCAGAAGACCTGCGAATTTTCGGCGTCTCGCCACTTGGTCAAGCGCTAAGCGATTCCGAGCCAGATGCTGATTTCGTCGCCAAGGGGCCCGATAAGATGGGTTATGTTCTTGATGAAGACGGCGCCCAATCCGGGGATTTGCTGTCACCGGTAGAATGGGTACTTAACGCTGCTAGGCGCAGTTAGTGGTTAAACCGATGCCCTTGGTTGTTGACGAAATTTTCGTCGGAGAACGTGATCGAGGGATGAATGTGTTGTCATCGAGTGTCTCTGACGCACAATCGCAAAGCCTCGCACACTACCTTGACCTTCCGGGCCAACCACCACAAGGCTACGTGCTGACAAGCTATGTTTCAGGCGCTTTGATCGGGAATAGCTATGTCGTCGCGCGCACGAGCTCTGACCCCAGCGCCGAGAGAAACGGCATGGTTTTCAGTCATGCAATTGTTGTCGCAAAAGACGACATCGAGGCATTTGCGGATTTACGGGCGATCTTTGGCCATCTGCAGAAAGCGCGAAGCTCGCCGCTACTCGCTGAACGTCGAATGATCAGTGCGACCGGTAGGGTTGAGGAACCTCCACCAGGCCCCTTTTCCGATATGGTGACTGTGCCTTCGAAGTTTCCTGCCATTACGGTCGACGACGCGCGGTTTGAGAATCTTATCATACGCCTCTGGGCCAAGCTTCCGCCAGCTATGCGCAGTGAGCTTAGGTTCGGCTTGAGTTTTGGGCCGGACGAAGCGCAAAGTCAGGGCCTGCAAATCGCCTTGGTTCCTGCTTCGCTTGAGATGCTCTGGCCGCTTGAGAGGCGGATCGATGCGACATACGATCAGTCTCCGGCCCGAACCGCGGCGGGGCGGTACCTGTCAAGCGGGTCTAGCGGGAAACTCGAAGCACATATCGAAGATCTCAACATCCATTCGATCAGCCTGTCAAAAATCGCACTACTTGGACGATCATGCGAGATCGCAGAAAAGACAAGTGTGTCCTTCAGCGACGCTGTTGCAGCCTTGCGCGTAGTAGGGGTGTTGCAGCCTGATCCGGACAAAGGAACGTCAGTGAAGCGTAAGATCTTGGACGCCGTCTTGTCTCGTCCAGGTCCGGCTGCACTAGAACACATTATGGCCATACGGAATGTGAATTGGGCGCCATTCAATCTGGCTTTGGATCAACCCGAAGAACTTGAAATGTCCTTCGCAAATCGAATGGCGAGCATCGGCCCTCAGGATGATGTATGCGAACTTCTCGTGGCGATGTTTGATGCAGAAGCAGCGACCAGGGAATGGCGGCGGGCAGGCATTGGCGTGCTAGGCGCGATGACCAAAAATATGGCGATCAAACTAGCTCCCCACATATGGACTTTGCTTGTCACCAATACTGAGATTGGAGTGATGGTCCTCGGCGAAGCTCCTACGGCTCTCCTTGATCTTGCGATGTCGCAAACGCCACCAACAATCGCGGGCAAGGCAATTGAGCAGCTCTCTCCTTTGCTTGCCAGAGCTCGCTTCCACAAGTCCGAAGCGCAACTTCTGCTTCTCAGTCACCCTAAGAACATACTTGCGGCTCTTGAGGAGGCCTGCGGCCGGGATCATTCTGTGTACGGCGACACCGCTATCGAATATTGTCTGTTAGCTTTGCCAGACGAAGTTATTGTCACTAGCGCGACGAGTCTGGACAATGACCTGGTCATTGAAGCAGGCGCTAAGGTGGTCGCGAAGGATCCGAGTTTTCTTTTTCGCCACGATATTTCCAAATCACAAGTTCAAACCCTTTGGCATCGAAGTTTGCTTAAGAGCCAACTAGCGTGGCAAATCGCGCCAGATATATCTTCGATACAGGACCGCTTGTTCAAAGCCATCTCGGGTGCTGGGGTGAATGCAGGTTTGCTGACGATTCTCATGTCGACGCCGCTCGGAGATTGGTGCGCTTTCGAATGCAGAGCACAGGTCTGGGGCCTGTTGCCGTCCACCTGCAGATCATCAGCACTGTCGGAGACCGCTGCCAGCTGGATCGCTAGCTACCCAGCCAATGTCGGAAACCCAGCATTCTTCACACCGGAAATGCCGCTTGCAGAGTCTATTGCAGATGATTCGCAGAGTCATAAATTGTTGGCGGCGCTCAAGGCAGGGACATTTGAAGCCGCGTTGGATACCTTTCTTGGCAACCACGCATTGCCGATGGGATTGTTTATTGACACCTTCAAGGCCTTCCTAGGGGCTGGGCGAACACCGGATGGAGTAGAGTTGGAGCGAGCGGGGCGGCTCGCCGTTGCGCGCAACTGGCGTACTGCGTCACGCACGTTTGGCTACACGTTCGGTGTTCCGCGCTTGAAACCCTATTTCGTTGTCTGTAGCGACCATCTGGATTCCTGGACGCGCTTTTCAAACGGGTTATGGCGACCGAGCCAAGAAGACCTATTAATCCTTCTTCTTGAAGTAGTGTGCGAGCTCTACCCTAATGGACCGACACAAGCGGATGTTTGGGAGCAGGCGGGCGGGGACCTTTCACGCCTGAGTACACACGGCTCTGGCCGGAATCAGTGGCGAGAGGCACTTCGCTTCGCAAGATTTGGGGGTGAGATAAGCTTGCGAGACCTTCTAAACGCTATGTTGGCTGATTATCCCCTCAACTCTCGGCTGCAGCAAATTTCAGGGGTGATTGGTCAATGAACTATCGAGAGTTTCGTGGACACGCACTAATTGTTACGGTCGACTCGAATATCGACCCGGCATTCAAAGACCTTGGCAAGGCGGTGATCGCAGATGGAGACGCCGTTAGGGCCATCCTCATAGACCCCGGCCTTTGCGGATATGCTGACAAAAATGTCGTTCGCTTATCGGGTGCCGACGCATCGCTACAAGCCATCAAAGACACCCTAGAGAAAATGTCTGCAATCATCGAAGAGGACGACCCGTTTTTTCTATTCTATTCTGGTCACGGAGATGTTGGTGCGGGCGGCGCATTTTTGGCTCCTGTTGATGCCGTCCCAACTCAGGGCACTGGGCTGCTTACTTCCCAATTGCTTGCGGAAGCGCTGCTTAAGGTCCGATCCAAAAGAAAGCTTATTGCTATTGATGCCTGTTGTTCCGGAGGCATTGACCTTACTGGTGCACGCGCCAAGAGCTCGAAATGGCTGGGCAATGCACTGCTCGACGAAATGGAAGATGGGGAGGGGATCGTTGTTATTGCGTCTAGCCGAAGCTCTGAATCTTCGATGATCCTTGGCGGTGATTCGACCAGCCTTTTTACTAAGCATCTGGTCGCGGGGTTTCGCGGCGCTGGTGGTCACGATGAAGGCGGCTTTATTCGCGTGTTCGACTTGTTCAACTATGTCGCCGTAAGTGTTAGAGCAGAATGGCCTAGTCAGGCCCCGGTCTATGCCGCTCATCATCAAGACTCTAATTTTGCCGTGGCTTATTGCGAAGCAGTGGAAAAGCGCATTCGACCTAAATCGTTGCATTCCGAAATAGCTCATATGACGAAAGCAGACTCTCTAGTGGAGCTATTCTGCGTTCTTTATCCGCTAGGCCCAACAGATCAGGAACTCTGGGTGCGTGCAGGCGGCGACATCTCTAGACTGGTCTTGTCAGGAACGGGACGAATACAATGGGTTCGCGCGTTGAGGCAGATCGATCGCGGATTGAGCGTTTCTATCCCTGACATCATCAACGTTGCATTTGAGGATTATCCGAAGAATCGAAATCTCGAAATGCTGCGGGATGGTTGATGTCCAATTCAACTGGGCGCCCTGCCTCAGTGGCTGCGACCCTCACCACCTCAAGCCCGTCGCTTGCTGGAACTGCTCAATTCTTCTGAGCCCTGACTTTAGTCAGAATTACGATCCGAAAAGACATTTGTCTAAGATTGTGCAGTGCCTACAGAGTAGATTTATGCAATACGATTGCTCGTGGCGTTGGGTTACTCTCCTATCCCAACCCCACGCCCAAGCGCCCAAGAAATTCGCCCCCCGCGCACGACCCCCGACACGGCCATCCCGCGCCGCTGCTCCAGCACCTGCCGCCAGGGCACAATCGTAAAATCCCTCTGCCGCTCAATCACCGCAAACTTCCCGCTCACTCGCGACACCGGCTCGCGATAAGTACCATTCACGTGACCTCGATCCGGAGCCGGCGAATACGGTTTCCCGATCTCTTCGCTCAGCGTCCGGCCGGCATGCATAAGATCTCGCTTCAGTAACTCAGTTCTCTGCGCGGCAGACAAGCCAACGCCAGCCTCTACCATTATTCCAATCCCCGCCATGAACGTCCGTCGCTTCACCTGCGCTTCAGCCACCTCCCGCCCAAATCCGAGCGGCACGCTGGACGGGGCAGGCACATCATCCAACCACGTCACGCCGAGCGCCGTTTCCTGTACTCTTAGGCCCAGCTCTGAGCGAACCAACACCTGCGCCGCTCGGAACCGCGCCTGACTCCGCTCGTACGCTTTCGTCCTGTCCAGATAGTCTGATGGAATCTTCCAGTCTGCATCGGCTGTCCGCTCGACATGACCTGCTCGTCGCAAGGCCTCCAGCCTTCGCACATGGGCCGCGACAAATTCGGGACCTGATCGCGGATCATCGGCCTGGTGCAGCCCTGCCGAATAGATCCCGCCATTCGCCCGCGCGATCCGCTCAATCGTGACGTCTGACGGCTTTGGCTCAAGGTTCGGCGGCGACACGGTTACAATTGCCCCGCGCTTCAACTCCTCTACCTCGCCAGCGACACCCAGTTCGACAAACACAGCGCGACCATCCAGGCTGTCGATGATGGTGTAGGCTTTGTCATGTGCTTCGCCCGAGAGACCTGCCTGAAGAACCGCGCCTGTCACGCTCCGCCCGTCTGGATCGGACTTATCGAAAATCACATCCGCGTCGATACGCCGGTCGTTGCGTCCAGCGAGCGCACGGTTCATCGTCTTGATGATGTCGTGACGCTCAGAAAGCCCCCGCAAGACATCCCGGAAATTCTCCCGCATCTGCCAGCGTCCGGCGCCGAGTTTCTCGGCAAGCCCAAGACGTTCCAGAGTCCGCAGCCGTGCGGCATGCAAGGTGCGATACTGAGAAGGACTATCCTTCAACCGAAACTCATCTTCGGGGCCGACTTGCCGGGCGATAAAATGGTCGATCTTTGTGACGCGTTCGACAGCAATATCCGATTGAAGTTTTCGCTCCTGCTCGAGCCGGGTTTCCGGGCCAAGCTCCAGCGTGACCAGGTCCTCCGCGCGTTCCCGGATCCCGTGGGAAATGTACGCCCGCGGCATGACAAGATCAGAGCCATCCTCGCGCCGTCCCCGGATGACCAAATGCGCATGCGGCCGACCCGTATCATGGTGCACAGCGCCGACCCATTCGAGCCGCGTCCGCAGATCGGTCTCCATCTGCGAGACCAAGTCGCGAACGAAGGGCTTGAGGTCTGCCATCTCAGTGCCGTCCTCGGGCGAGAAGATGAACCGGAAATGATGCCGGTCATCAGTGATGGATTTGACCAGATCGGACGCGTTGGCATCCTCGCTCATGGCGTCAAAAAGCTTTCCGCGATCCTTCTCCTCAAGCGCGGCGTCTCTTCGGATGTATCCGATATGCGCGGCAAGTGCTGCCACGCTCGATGCCGACATGCGCACAATGCGCGCCTTGACGATCACGCGCCTTTGCCCACCGCGTGGACCGACACGCGGCCGGGCGGGCAGGGCAGTCCTACGAACGCCGCCGGCCGACGACAAGGCCTTCGTCATCCGCGTCAGATAGGTCTTTGCGCGTCCCCCTGATCCGGCCGACCGAATCCTGCCAGGTCTGGGGGTGAAGGGATTGTCCGGCGGCGTGCTCATTCGGCCTGATCCGGGGGAAAACAGGCCAAATTCTGCGAATGGAGCCATGCGAACCTGTTGTCGTCATTGAGCTTTCCATCAGAGGACAGAGCTGTATCCTGAGGCATGGAACCATAAAAATCGATGTGCAGACAAGGCGATAGCCCCTCATTGGCTCTATGAGCTTTTATCTTGCATTCCGATCTGTCCCCATTTTTCCCAATCAACCCTTCTGCATGCTCCTTCCGATCACCGCCTATCCACACCGCACGACCAATGATGTCGCCCTCCCTGACCGCTCCAAAATACCGTCCATCAAAGGAATCCGGTGTGCGATCAGAAAGGAGCAGAACCTCTTCTGCCTGAAGCTGCCTGCAGCCCGTCCAGGGAGACGGCAGGGCGCGTCCCATACTATCTGTTGATAGCAGGCGGACAGTCGAAGTCCCGTTGATCTGTAACACACCCTTGATCTCACAAACCGTGTCGCCTTCGAGCGCCCGGACGTTCTTGATGACGGGGATGCCTGGCGCAAGATAGCGCCTCTGGATCGCGAGTCTCGAAGCGGCCTCTGGCAGGTTCGAGACAACCAGATCACCCCGCGAAATCACCTCCAAAGGTTCGACGCGATACCACCCAAGCGGAGCACTTTCGCTCGGATTGTAGAGTAATATGGGCGGTAAAACACCAGTCGCCGGAAGGCCTGTCAATGCCACTCCGAGCACAGAAATACCGCTCCAAAATACTGCGCGGAGGCTCATGAAAAGCCCCTCCAGTTGCTCGAAAGAAGTCTCCAATTGGCCATCGACAATGTGATTGAATCTGTTCTCAATGCCCTGATTTCAAGCGCCATGACCGCCTCCCCGGGACCTATTCCAGACGGTCGAATAATCATTCAAATCATCGACATGATAGACGACGGTGCCGCCATGTTTTCTGTATTGCGGTCCATTGTTCGACCAGCGCCAGTTCTCCATCGTGCGAACCGTGATACGCAGATAAGCCGCCGCCTCTTTCGTCGTCAGGAAAGGACTTGGACGTCCTTTTGCCTCGTTCATTCCCCGTACCCCGTCTTGCCGGGCACAGATCAACGTGGCGGCTTCAACACGTCCCAGAAAACAAAAGAAAATTCTAATTGGGAGTCACGAAGATATGCGGCTTCGCGGCGATACCCTGTTTAACCATGCGCAGCGCGCATGACTTCGTAAGCATACAGATGCCCCTCTATCGAGCGAATTAAACATGCCAGAAGCCGCCCCGGAATGATCTCCGGAGCGGCCAGTTTGGCGATGAGTGCGGGGCTAGTCCTTGGGGTTCCAGAGGATCACGTGGCGGCCTTTCTTGCCTTTGACCGGTGCGAGGTTCGCGTAGATGCGGCGCGGGCCAATCTGCGGATCTGCGAGGGTCAGGGAGACGTATTCGCGGCCGGAAGACTTTGCCTTGCGCATCCAGCCGCCGCCGATTTCGGTCGCGGTCTCACCGGCGAAGATGCGGTAGTCCGGCTGGGCCTCTTCAGCTTTGTCCGCGTTCTTTTCGATGCGGATGGCGGCTGAGAGGTTCATCATTGCGAGGGCGCCTTCGAAGCCGGTTTTGGTTTCGCTGACATATCCGAGTGCGTTTGCCATGGGGGTCTCCTTTTCGTTTCCGTGGCTGTCTTCGAGGGACACCTTGTCCCCGTCGACGCCGGACCGCCCGGACGGCGCGGGGCGGGCCTGAACCTGCAAGGGCGCAGCAAAGCGGAGCACCGGACAGGCGCATGAATTTGTCTCGCGAGGAGCCGCAAAGCGGCGGGGAAATTCGTGGGACTGTCCGGTTTCAGGGCCGTTTCGTGTCGTCCAGGTCACACGGCAATAGACGGGAACAAGGGGTCTTTCGGGGCAAGCGGAGAGCGGAACAGACCGCTTTGGCAATCGCACTCGGAGGCAAAAAGAAACCCACAGACGGGCGATTTTTCGGAGGCGCATCTGTCTTGATCTGAACCGCAGGAGTACACACTCATCCGGTAGAAGCATGTGGAAATGCCGCCCGGCATGCTGCCGAACGGCTTTCGCTTCCACGGACAAGGAGACTGCAACATGTCAGGCGGCGTCCTGCTCTGCGACAGACTGGTCTTCGGGAGAAGCTTCGTCCTCGCCAGAGGTAAACAGGCTGGCGATCCGGACCCATGCATCTGCTGGCGGCGACCCTGCGTTTGTAACAAGGCGCGTAGGCGGCACCTGCATCCATCCCGGACGCCAGCCCGGATTGGCCTCACACTCTTCGCCAGTGATCCGGTTCCAGACCAGTTCCTTCTGGGCTTTGCCCGTGTCTGTGAGCGCTGCTTTCGCCGTCGATGGAGACGCAATGTCTGCCACCATGGCGTTAATGGCGCGCTTGTCCCGAACGAGATCAAGGAAGACACGCTCCGGCTTCCAGTAAGCGGCCATGTCGGTTTCGGTGGCGACAGCGACGGCTTCCACAACCGGGCCGCCCGCTTCCAGCGTATCCGCCATCACAAAAGCCAGCACGGTCAGGGTTTCCGCATCGTTCATTTCGAGCAGCGCCGCAAAGACCTCGCTGAGGTGATAGGCGTCCCCGTTTGCGCGCAGGGATGCGACCCCATGGGCGTCAAACAGGCTGCGGACATGGTCCCCGGCGGCCCGCATTTCTGCGGCGGCGCGTGATGCCTCCACGCTGGCCTGTATGTCCTCCTTCCGGGCGAGGAAGTCGTGCCGCCTGACAGTCCAAAGAGCGGACCCGACCATGGCATGCGCCACCATCAGCCGGAGGGCGATTCCAGGGTGTCCAAGCAAGGTTGTACGCGCTGCGCCATGGCGGTGGAGGGCAATGTATTGTGCGAGCGGCCCGGACATTTCGGGCTTGGTGTCGGCTGCTTCCGCATCACCGTCCGGCCTTGCGCGCTTCTCCAGTTTCCGGGCTTCGGCCTGCGTAATGTAGCCCTCATGGAAGGTCACAGTGCCATCATCGCGGACTTCGACAATCACGCTGCCGCCCTTCGTCCGGGGGCGCTTCAAATACTCCCAACTGGCAAAATATTTCCCGCGTTCGAGAACCTCTACATTGCGCCACCCGGCGTCAATGTAGGTCTCGACCTTGGCCGCAAGCGCTGCCGATTGGGCTTTCCAAAACGTGTCGGCCTCTGCGAAGACACCTGTCTCACCGAAGAGGTCAGCTGCCACTTTGCCTTCATAGATCGCCAGATCAAACAGCGCCTTGTCGGTCGTGATGGTGGCCCCGCCCGTGATCCATGCCTTGCAGGCGCGGCCCATGGGCGCGCGCTCTGTTTCACTTCGAAACAGGGCCAGCCAGTCTGCCTGCTGGTCCTTCGTAGCAAGTGTGAGCGCGCGGATTGTCTCCGGGTCGATTTCGTCTTTGGCGTAAAGCGCACGGATCGGGCTGGAGAGATTGGCGAGGGCGAGGATACGCCGGACTTTCAGGTCCGTGACCCCGAAATGTCCGGCAATCTCTTCCACCGTCCGGCCTGCATGCGCCAGCTTTCCGAACGCATTGTATTGCTCCATTTCCGTGGCGGGCAGGCGGGCGACATTTTCGATGAGCGAGGCCTCCACCGCTGCGGCGTCGTCATCCGCTTCCATGATTGCGCACGGGACGGCGATTGACTTGCCGGTCTCAGCGGCAATGACCTGCAAGGCATGGAAGCGCCGCCGTCCCGCGACGACGCCATAGCCATCACCTTCGGGGCGCACCAGAAGTGTCTGGCGGATTCCTTTCTCCCGGATGGAGGGCAAGATGTCGGAGACATCAGGCGCCTTGCGGTTGTGCCGCATGTTGAGCTTGCTGATATGGAGTTGCTCAAGGGGAAGTGTTTTCAGTGCGGGTTGTGCCATGGGATTGTCCTCCTGTTCTGGCGGGTAAAGTGAAAGGCCAAGCGCCCATGCCGGGCCTTTCCAGTTGATCGGGCTGAAGGGGAGGCCTTCCGCGTCGCGGTTTGCGTCCGGATCGGTCTCGCCCCAGTCATAGTCATGCAGGCCAATCAGCGGCGCGCGGCCATCGACCCAGATTTCGACGACGCGGGACTCCTCTATGACGAGGGTCATGTGCGGACGTGGCCCTAATAGGTCATCCAGCGCGCTCATGCCTGCGCGACCCGTGCAGGTGCGGACGCCATCAAACGCGCTAAGGCTCTGTGCCCGGCTTGCAAGGCTTCGGGGAGCAGTTCGCATGCGACTTCAGTCAGGTAGGCGTTCTCCGACCTCGGATCGTTGGCCTCTATACCCCAGATGCTGGCGGCATGAGATTCCAGTTCCACGCTTTCGCGTTCAATGGCGAGCACGATTCCGCAATAGAACCACTCATCCTTGCGCCACGCGTCCATGACGGCTTCGGCGTCTGCTTGCGCCTTCGTCAGCCGCTCGCGGAAATTGTTTCCGGGTCCGATAAATCCCGGGTCGCCAATATTGAGCGATGGCCAGAATCCGTCCTGGCGCTCGTCTGGACTATCCGGACAGTCGTCGCGGACGATCCGCGCGGTGACGCGAAAGCCGTCAATCTCGACGGCAATGCTGTCGCCCTCGCACACATAGCGGTCAAATCTCTCCCGGAACGCCATGACTCAGCGGCTCCAGAAAATGTGGACTTCATCAAAGCCCGTCTGGAACACCATGATCTCGCCATTCATCGCCATGTCGCGGGCAAGCGCGGTCCAGTCGATATAGTAATCGAGCGAGGCCGGAATCTCTGTCCCGCTGTCGCGCGTCACTTCCTCGGCAAAGTCTGCGGCGCTGCGATATTCGCCTGCATAGTCTTCAAACGCGGCGTGAGCCTGTTCAAGGTCATCGCCGAATTCGCGGTAGAGTTTCGCTCCAAGGCTCCCGTGTTCGGTGATGAAGTCCGCAAGGGCGCAAACTGTCTCGAAGGAGGCATATTCGGAAATGCGCGCGCCTTCGAACCCCTCATAGTCATGAATTGACCATTCCTCCGCACCCGGTTCAGGCGACGCCGCCAGCATGGCGCGGACGCCCTGCATCATCTCGTCCGGTTCTGTCGCGTCGATCCACGCCCCGTGGAGCCGTCCATTATTATACGCGGCAAGACAGGCGACATAGATGCGGGGCGTGTCCCGCAAATCTGGTCCGGTCGCTGTTCCAAGGGGAGCGGGAGTCTCGTGTGAAGGGGTCATGTCAGCCTCGCAAAATTGAACCTCGCCCGCGTGCCTTTCCCGGCAGGCGGGAGGGGGCGGACGAAAGGTGCGGGCGCCCGGGCGTATGAGGGCCGGGGGCAAGGCGGAAAGGTAGGAGGCACGGAAAGAACCGGCGGACCCAGGTCACCGGCGCCTTGCGCGCGGGCCGCGCCCGGGCAGACGCGCCGTCCGCCCCCTCCCGGCTGCTGGGAAAGCTTGTCCACGCTTTCAAACACCAAACAGGCAGGCTGGTGCCGTGGATACGAATCCTTCCAGACCCGACAGCCATGGCCTTGGATATACGAGACTTCCGGGAAGCTGACCGCGCAGCGCTGATTGCGCTTTGGGAGGCGTGTGCGCTGACCCGGCCATGGGACGACCCGAATGCAGACATGGACCGGTCGATCGCATCCCGCGATGCCACGATCCTCGTCGGTACATTAGATAACGATGTCATTGCCAGCGCCGTGGTCGGCCATGACGACCATCGCGGCTGGATCTACTATCTGGCTGTCAGCCCAGACCGTAAAGCCTGCGGCCATGGGCGCGAAATGATGGCCGAAGCCGAGCTTTGGCTGACGGCGCGGGGGACGCCGAAGGTGCAGCTCATGGTGCGCGGGGAGAACGAGACCGCGACTGCCTTCTACAATGCCCTCGGCTACGAGCGCCAGGATGTGACCGTTCTCGGCAAATGGCTCATGCCCTCGCCCGAGGCAGATTGAGGTATCGAGAGGCCACGCGCGCCTGACCCCTCTGGCCGTAAGGCCAGTGGGAAGCAAAGCGCGGCCCCCGCCGGCGAGCCCCCGCAGCGCGCGGCGACCCGAACGGGTGGCCGCGTGACCGGAGACGAGCCGGGCCCGGTCAGGTGACGTGGACGAGGTGGAGGGCTCTCGTCTCCCGGACAGCCCCGCGTCAGCAGGCGGGGGAGGGGCGATGCTTACAAGTGCTTTGAGATACTAAGAGGTGTCTACCAGTTCGTAAGCCGCTAATCGAAATAGAGCGTTCGACCGGATGACGTCGTATGCGCTCTTCGATGTGCGGAGGGGCAGGTCAAAGGTTCTCTTCCAAAAGGGAGAAATATTCGCCGTCCCGAAGGCGCTGGCCCTTGGCGAGCAGGCGGGCCATTTCGGACTTCATGGCGGACGACGGTCCGCCCCATTCTTCCGAGATGCGCTTCTCACCATAGAAAATCGTCGCGGTTTCACGATAGGTGAGTCCCGCGTCGTGGGCATCCAAGGCGACAAGAGCGTTGCGATAGCCGAGGCCCTTGCGTGACCAGACAGGAGGCGACATGTCGTCGTCGCCGTAGACCTTCTGGGCACGGTTCAGCGCATTCACGTGATCCTGCATTGTGCTGAATCCCGAGATGGAGAATTCCATTTTTACAGGCTCGAGGGACAAGAGCGACTTGCCACTGCACCTGACCTGGATCGAGCACTTCTTACCTTTGACAAGGATGTGTTCGTGCTCGAAGGCATCCACGAGATGGATGATCTTGCAGAGGCGCGTGCTCTTTTCGAAGATTTCGTCGATCTCGCCGCGCTCTCTTTCACGCACGTGAACGGCGACCTTGCGGGGATAGGTCTTGTCGGACCAGAAGACATGCGTGGTAAGGGCCGACTGATCTGGGTTCGGAAAATAGAGAAGTCCCCAGTCTTCGGCTTGGCGGTCCTGCTCGCAAAGCCGGAGAAGCTGTATGTCACAACATGCCGTTCTTGTTTCAAAGTCAGGTTGCGCAGCATAGGCGGCGGCTTTCAGCGCGGAATTGCGCCGGGCGAATTCCCAGGCCCAGTTCCCGCGTGAGAGATTGGCGGTGTAGTCATACCTGGCGAGGGTATCGTTCAGGTCTTCTATCGTGTGAACAAGCATGGATCTGCCTCCCGCGTCAGGGGAATGCAGAAGGCGTGCCAATTTCAATTTATCATGGAAACTTCAAGGTTGCTCGCTTAGGTCAAAAGGCGATGAAAAAGTGCGCTCACCGAGCCAAAAGCACTGTACGCACATAAGCAGATTGAGCGTGTTCTGACTGCGCCGTTCGTCCAGACAGATTGAATCTCGCAGCCGTCACAATTACAACAGGCTGCATCGAGAGATTGATACCAGATAGATGATTGTAGTCTCGCATCGTGACCGCGATGCAAGACAACAGTCAATAAAGATTGGTCGCTCACGTCGCAAGTTTTTGAGTGGATTGTTGTTCTTTCAATATATCCAGGGCTACGTCGACGATCATATCTTCCTGGCCACCAACCATACGCCTACGTCCTAGTTCAACCAGGATTTCACGTGTATCGATCCCATAATCTTTCGCTGCCTTCTCTGAATGCCGGAGGAAGGACGAGTACACCCCGGCATAGCCCAGCGAGAGCGTTTCGCGATCAACGCGGACGGGGCGGTCCTGGAGTGGGCGGACAAGTTCCTCAGCGGCATCCATGAGCGCGAAAAGATCGCATCCATGCTTCCACCCCTTTCGCTCGGCGGCTGCGATGAACACCTCAAGCGGTGCGTTTCCGGCCCCGGCACCCATGCCGGCCAGCGAAGCATCCACGCGTCTTGCGCCATGTTGAACGCCGACAATGGAATTGGCGACGCCAAGCGACAGATTGTGGTGGGCGTGGATACCCCGTTCAGTTTCCGGCTTCAGGACTTTTTCGTAGGCTTGAAGCCGTGCGATGTATCCATCCATGTCGAGCGCGCCGCCACTATCGGTGACATAGATACATTCGGCACCATAGCTTTCCATCATGGCGGCTTGTTCAGCCAATTTCTCAGGCTCAACCATGTGGGACATCATAAGAAAGCCAACCGTGTCCATACCCAGATCTCTGGCAACACCGATATGCTGTTTCGATACGTCGGCTTCCGTGCAGTGTGTGGCGATCCTGACAGACCTGACGCCAAGCTTGTAGGCATGCTTCAGCTCCTCGATCGTTCCGATCCCGGGAAGGAGGAGCGTGGTCAGTTTCGCCGTTTTCACTGAATCTGCGACGGCTTCAATCCACTCCCAGTCTGTGTGGGCACCAAAACCATAATTGAAGCTTGAGCCATTCAGGCCGTCTCCATGTGCAATCTCGATTGCGTCGACCCCGGCCTGGTCAAGGGCGGCGGCAATCTTGCTGACGTGCTCGATACCGTATTGGTGTCGGATCGCATGCATCCCGTCGCGCAGAGTGACGTCCTGAATGTAAAGATTGTCGGATTTTGGATCGAACGCCATCAGGCAGTCTCCTTGGCTAGCCGCTGCGCGGCGATCTTCTCAGCGGTCGCAATGCCAGCTGACGTCATTATGTCGAGATTTCCCGCGTATGCAGGCAAGTAGTGGGCCGCACCCTCGACTTCCAGGAAGACGCTGGTCTTGATGCCTTCAAACGTGCCCAGGCCCGGAATCTTGACCGGGTTGTTCGAGCCGAACCGTTCGAACTGAACCTTTTGCTTCATCCGATAGCCGGGCACATAGGCATTGACCTTTGCAACCATTGCTTCGATTGAGGCCTCAATTGTCGGCTCATCTGCGCCACTAGAGAGGGTGAATACCGTATCGCGCATGATCATCGGAGGCTCCGCCGGGTTCAGGACGATTATGGCTTTGCCTTTCCGGGCTCCTCCAACCTCTTCTATACCCTTTGAGGTGGTCTCGGTGAATTCATCAATGTTGGCCCGCGTTCCCGGCCCGGCTGACTTGGAGGCGATGGAAGCGACGATCTCCGCATAGTGGACTGTCGCGACGGATGCTACTGCTGCCACGATTGGGATCGTCGCCTGCCCGCCGCAAGTGACCATGTTGACATTTGACGCATCCAGATGCGCGTCACCATTGACGACGGGTATGACATACGGCCCGATCGCCGCAGGCGTGAGGTCGATCATCACCTTTCCGGCGGACGTGACGACTTCATTGTGCCGCTTGTGTGCGCCAGCAGATGTCGCATCAAAGACAATTCCGATTTCGGGCCACACGTCGAGCTTAACGAGACCCTCAATTCCTTCATGCGTGGTCGCGATACCCATGCGCTTTGCCCGGGCAAGGCCGTCCGAGTCGGGATCGATCCCGACCATCGCGCCCATTTCGAGACCCTTTGACTTGCGTATGACCTTGATCATGAGGTCAGTTCCGATATTTCCGGATCCGATGATCGCAACCTTGGTCTTCTTGAGAGTTGTCATTTCCAATGTCTCCTATTTCGCCGCAATTGCGAGGCGAACCGACCCAATACCTTCGATATCTGCTTCAAACAGATCACCAGGCTCCATTGAGGCCATCGGGCCAAGAGCACCTGTCAGAACGACGTCGCCGGCCTTGAGAGGTGCTCCGAGCTCTGCGCATTTTCGTGCGAGCCAGAGTGCGGCGTTTAGCGGATTTCCAAGGCACGCGATGCCGGCGCCATATGAAACCGGGCGTCCATTGCATTTCATCACCATGCCAGCATTGACGAGATCAAGCCCATGCAGTGCACGAACAGGACCGCCCAGGACATATAGGCCTGATGAGGCGTTATCCGCGATCGTATCCGAAATGCGGATATCCCAGTCCTTGATACGACTGCCCACAATTTCGATGGCAGGCACGACGTGGTCTATGGCTCGGATCAGTTCGCTTGGCGTTGTATCCTGCGCGTTGATGTCCCTGCCGAGTATAACGGCTATTTCAGCCTCGGCCTTGGGTTGTTGAGTTGCTGACAACGGAATTTCATCACCGTCGCAATATTCCATATCCGCATAGAGGACGCCAAAATCGGGCTGGTCTACGCCAAGTTGATTTTGGACTGCCGCTGACGTCAGGCCAATTTTCCGGCCAACAATCCGTCGCCCTGCGGATACCCACCGGGCTGTGTTGATCGCCTGGACCTCGTATCCGGCTTGCGGATCAAGACCAATGAGATCACGCACTGGCGCGCAGTAGGTTTGTCCAGCGTGTGCGTTGAACAGTGCATCCGCAGCCTTTTGAATTTCATCTCTGGAGATCATGGTCTGGTTCGCGTCCGTAAGTAACTTGGAATGTAGATCGCTAACTACGCGATATACTTGACACTGCAATCCGAGGCAGGCCAATTGCTATCACAATGTGATAAATGGAGATCCGTGTGACACGATCCATGTCTTCCTTCGACAAGGCGATGGCCTTGTTCGGAGCACTTGTTGCGCAGGACGGTGTATTCGAATCAGACGCAATGAGTGTCCAGCTCGGAGTGCCGGAATCGACTCTGTACAGGCATCTGAATGCCCTCCATTCGGCCGGGCTCATCTGCCGATCCAAACGTGGACGATATTTGCCAAACCCTGTTTTTTTGAAGAAGCTGGAGGGGTTCACACCACATGCTGTGCTGTCGGAAATAGTACGACCCATTTTGGAACAACTAAGTGTCGCGTTGGAAACCACGACCCACTTTGGCATTCTGGAGAACGACATGGTTACCTACCTCGCGAAGGCGGTATTTGAAGGAGAGGAGGTGTTCACGCGCGAGAAAGGGCAGCTGGAGGCGTACTGTTCTGCTATCGGCAAGGTGTTGCTCTCGCACATGACGGTCGACGAGCGACAGGCGTATATAACCAGCGGGCCCTTTCCAAAGCTCACGGATAAAACGATCACGGACCCAGCCGAAATCGAACGAGAACTACATCGCACGCGCATTAGGGGATTCGGCGTTGACGATGGCGAGGTTCATAACGCACTTTATTGCATCGCTGTGCCAGTCTTCACTTCGCGGGGAATGGTCGTGGGCGCAATTTCTAGTTCATCTAGCCAGAGGTGGGCGAGTCCTAAAGAACAGCGTGATCGCCTGATTCAGCTCAACGGGGTAGCTCAGTCAATCTCTTCCACTTTAGGGGCCGGCGCCTGATCATGTGGAGATGAGAGGTCAAAAAAATGGGAGCCGCTTAGGCTCCCAGAGTTTGGCGGAGACCTAGCTCCGCCGGAGGAAACAGACTGGTTGTCGTATCTCTTGAGCGTTCCCTGACCTTGAATGGCAGTGAAGTTCAACCTGACACGACACATTTGAGTTGTGCCGCGATCCGGTTGCGCGTCAACCTGGCCGGATACGAATGGGTGGCATCGCTCCCACATTGTGAAACTTTATGAAATCTACGCGCTCGGGTGAACAGGATTGGAATTCTGTAGGCCTACCCATGATATTTGTGCGTCGAGAATATTCCCGAAAGCGGCCAATGCGCGAATAATCGGACATGTGGGAACATGGACTGCGTTCTGAGCGTTCCCGAACAACCGATAGAAATAAGCGAGTATACGGAACAAAAATCTCGGAGTCGGGAAATGGCTTTTCGACATCCGGGGCGGCGAGCACTGCTCCAATCCGGGAGTCAGGTGCACTAAGTTGCGCTGGCGTCTGTTCCGTATGGCGAAATTAACAGCGGCATCGATAGCACAGTTGCCTTTGGCCACATGCAGATTTCGATCCTTGCTACGGAATTTGAGCTCGCGCTGTTCGTAAATAAATATTGACACAATCAAAAAAATCATTTTTTCTCAAAAAAAGAACAAAATCTTGCACCTCAAGCAAGGTTGTTAGGGAGGTACTTAAATATGCCAAAACTAAGCGGCAGTTCCGTTTTGATTACGGGCGGAGCCACGGGAATTGGTCGGGCGGTGGTCCATCATTTTGTCGAGGAAGGTGCCAGACTGTGTGTTCTGTGCGTCAATGACGAACAGGCGAGTTCGTTGCGGGGTGAGTTCGGGGCTGAGGTTGAAACAGTAATTGGGGATGTGCGCAGTCTGGCAGACAATCAGCGCGCTGCGGCCCTTGCCGTGGAGAGATTCGGTGGACTGAACACCTTTATCGGCAATGCAGGGATATGGGATTTTATAACGCCTCTGGAAGCGCAGGATGAAGAAAAGCTCGAAAGAGTCTGCGATGATATTTTTGGTGTGAATGTAAAGGGGTACGCGCTCGGAGCGTACGCGTGTCTTCCTGCGCTTCGCCAGTCTAAAGGGTCCATAATTTTCACGGCCTCTAGCTCAAGCTTTTTTACGGGCGGAGGTGGTCCGCTATATGTGGCATCGAAACACGCTGTGATTGGACTCATCAAGCAGCTTGCGAAGGAAGTCGCGCCAGACGTTAGGGTTAATGGCGTAGCTCCAGGAGGTACGATTACCAATCTTTCCGGGTCGCCCTCATCCGAGCACGCAAAGTCCCAGATGGCTGAGATTCCAGAGATCGACAAACTTCTCGAGGGCATGACACCGCTCGGATTTGCCGCAAAGCCTGAAGACCATGTAGCGCTATATGCGTTGCTTGCCTGTCCGGTGTCGGCTCGATACGTCACAGGCACAACCATCTTGTCCGATGGCGGTATTGGCGTGGGCTGACCCAGCCTGAACGCGTTCACCAACTAAGTTGAAATTGTGCCAGCAGTGCTGGCGGTCTTTTGGATCAAATCTATGAACCTGCCGGTCTTCAAATTCGCTCATGCTACCGTTGCTGCTGGGGTACTTTACTTCTCCCAACCTGGGGCGCTGGCTGAGCAGGCCGTTTTACCGGCCCCCGACATAAGCCCTCGGTCAAATATAGAGCTACCAACTGACGGACGTGTACGGTTTGTTCCTGATAATTTATTTGCCGTCGATTTTGTCTCTGATTCTGTGGGCTGGGCGGGTGGATACTACGGGACGCTACTGAAGACCGAGGATGGAGGAGGGCACTGGAAGCGCGAGCCCTTACCGTTTACGGACTTAATTAGGCGGATCGACTTTGTGGACGAGTCCGTCGGCATTGCTGTCACGAGTAGAGGAAAGATCCTGAGGTCTGAAGACGGGGGCGCACATTGGGAAGTTGTGCATATTGAGTCGGGCATTAACTTGCGAGATGTCTACTGTCTCGACGCCCAGACAGCTTGGGTCGTCGGACATGAGGCTACAGTGCTTCACACGTCCGATGGCGGTAAAACGTGGCAAACTCAGGCGTTATCCGGATATCAGGGACGTGATCTACCGAGATTGAATGGCATTACACGTCTCGAGGACGGGCGGTTGGTTTTGGTTGGGGAGTTCGGCCTGATAGCGTCGTCAATCGATGATGGATTGAGCTGGGAGGTGCTGGACGCGCCCGATGCCTCGGTCACATTCACAGCGGTAGATGCATGGCGTTCGGAGGCGCTAATATCTGGGCTTGGCGGCAAGCTTACAATGGTTCGATTTGGTTCGGACAGTGACGTTGAAGAGGGCTCGGGACGCTTAATGGACCGTGTCCCGACGATCACAGCTTTGTCCTCGGGGACAGATGCGCATTTGTTCGATCTAACATTAGACCAAGATGGTGACGGAGTGATCGTAGGCCAGGGCGGTGTGGTCCGTGTAAAAGCTGGATTGCCTGTATCGGATTTGTTGCCCTTGGAGAGTAAGCCAGGATTCCTTTGGTACGGAGGAGTCTCTAAAACATCAGAACACGGAGGGTATGTTGTCGTTGGGGCGAACGGTGCCGTACTAAAAACCGAATTCGATGTCTCAGATCCGGAGCCGTTAGTGCGGTGGTAACAGGAGTAGTTCGCTTGTTGCAAATTCAATCAAAGGCTCAAATTCAGTGGTAAGTTATATTTCGAATTTCGTCATAAGATTTCCCAGAATCATTCTGGCAATCGCTTTTCTGGTCACATCGGGGGCGGCTTATTTCGGCGTGACAGGTGTCTCGTTGAAGGTCGTTATCGAAGATATGCTGCCTGCAAACCATTCGAATGTCGAACTCTATAAGGAGTTCCGGAGTCAGTTTGGTGGAGTCAATAATGTCCTTGTCGAAGTCGAAAATAAAGCAGGCGACATCTACAATTCGGACTTTCTTGAAACGTATCGGGAAGTATCAGACGAGTTCTATTTTCACGATAACAATATCCGCCCTCTGTTTGAGGCGGCCAATCTCCGGAAGACGAGATCGGTGGCCGGCGGGGAGGGGCAAATTCTGGTCAGTCCTCTTATGTGGCCGGAAGTGCCCCGCTCTGAGTCTGATATGGAGCATTTCAAACAAATCGTCAGGGGGCAGTTTCTCGGCTCATTGGTCTCACTGGATGAGCATTCAATGCTTATTTCTGCCGAGCTTTCAGAGGAGGTGGATTCTCGGGAGTTTGTCGCCTTTATTGACAATCTAAAATCAGAATTCTCGACGAAAGATGTAAAAATATCAGTCGTTGGCAGGCCCGTACTTCTGGGCACGGTTAAGAAATATCTGCCTCATATGCTGTTGGTTTTTGCGGCCTCTGTGCTGGCTATCGCTGCCGTCCTATTTTTCTATTTCAGGTCCTGGGTGGGCGTTGCTGTTCCAATGCTCGTGGCCTTCGCCGTCACGATTTGGGGCTTTGGCGTCATTGGCTTGGTCGGTTACAATCTTGATCCCCTGTTGCTCTTGCTCCCATTCTTCGTCTTCGCCACTGTCTTATCCCATTCAGTTCAATTCGTTTCGCGCGTTTTCGATGAAATCGAAAATAGTGCCACCATGCGTGATGCAGTAAAAGAAGGCCTTGAGCGCCTTCTGTTCCCGAGCACTGCGGCTGTGATTACCGATGCAGCTGGATTTACGGTTCTGGCTCTGGTGACTATCCCAAGCATACAGTCGCTTGCCTTCATTTGCACGTTTTGGCTTCTAACGCTGACCCCGGGAATTATTGTTGCTGCGGCGTTCATGGCGGTCCTTCGGAAGCCGACAAAATTCCGCACCACCTTACCCGGTCAAGCCGTATTGGCCAAAATTTTTGGGCTGAAAGCGTCCAGATATGTATTCCTCCCGGCTTTTGTCGCTGCGTTGATTGCGGGCATTTTCATTTCGCAGGGGCTAAAAATAGGTGACGCAGAAGGGAGCCCGATCCTGTGGAAAGATTCCCAATACAACAAAGATGTCAAAAAAATCAACTCGAGCTTTGACCGTGTCGGTACGGATGTAATGCAGGCCTATTTCTCCGGTGATGGAGAGATAATGCTAGATCCGCGTGTGTATCATCAGATCGAAGCATTTGATCGCTATATTTACGAACGAGTTCTTCCCGCAACTCGCGCACAAAGCCTTGTTCCAATTGTAAAAAATATCAACATGGTTTTGTGGGAAGGGGACCCTTCATACCAAACAATTCCTGATACAGAAGAAGAAATAGGGTTTAACATTTACATGTTCCGGTCTGGCGGTGAGCCAGGAGACTTTGCCGCCTATACGAACCCGGAATGGAGCATCGGTAAGCTCTCAATTTATACGGGGGAGCATAGTGCTGACACCGTGAATGCGTTGATGGCGGCGGGCCATGAATTTCTAAACACCTATCAGTTTTCAGATGGGGAGCCGCGTGTGAGGTTCGCCGGCGGACAGATCGGTATAATTAAGGCGAGTAACGACGAGATCGAGCACAAAGAAAATGTACTCCTTATTGCCATTATCATCGTTATCGCAGTTAACCTGCTCTGGCTATATCGATCACCCGCAGTCGCAGTCGTGATCATACTTGTACTGACGACATCTCACTTTATCACCATGAGTGTCATGACGCTTATGGACGTGGGGATGAACTTGAATACGCTGCCGCTTGCTGCGTTGGGTTTGGGCCGTGGTGTTGATTACAGCATCTACATGGCAGACCGGATACGCGACGAAATGAGGCACGGCCATGAATTCGCGAAGGCGGCGGGCCGGGCGTTCAACACGTCTGGTATTGCCGTGATAGTTACGGCACTGACGATGATACTGCCGCTATTGCCGTGGTACTTCCTGTCTCCGATCAGGTTCCAAGCCGAGATGGGCGTTCTGTTGGCGATCATCTTGATGTTCAACATGGTGGGGGCGCTCACTGTTGTGCCTGCAGCAATCGGCTTGCTGAAGCCACGGGGATTTCCGTTTAGCACACAGAAGAAAATAGTCAGGGCTATGGTTGGTTAGATTGAGGGCGATAGAGCCTGGCTGCGCATCGGGAAAAATAGAAAGTGAGGGAGAGAAAGATGAATACCAAGAATAAAAAAACTAAAACTAAGTCGCAAAAGCTATGCCTGCTCGGGGCTACAGCATTTTCCACAGTCCTTATGATGCCGCTGGCAGCGAATGCCGAGTCATTGGCTGAAGCGCTGAACCTGCCCGACAATGTCTGGGTGGGCGGACGTCTGACGCAAGGGACGGGCGTCTATTTTGACCGGTATGGTGGTGGAACTGGAGTGGGGCCTTCCCAGTTTGTAGCGCAGCTTCAGGCTGAGTGGACTCCCAATAGCAACGTGACGGTCGTTTCCGATTTTTGGCTGCGCGGCGATTGGTACTATGATCTTGATGATGGAGATTCAACCGGGCCTGGCACGCAAGACTTTACTAAAGGCCCTCCGTTTCTAGATCGCTTTGATTTTTTACTCTCGCAGGATGGGGCGCTCACGCTTCCTGAACCGTTTGGTAATAGCGGTGAAGAAAATCGCATACTCGATGATTTCGAGCAGGATGTGATTAGAGAGCTGTCGATAGCGTTTGCTGATTCAGAGGGACGCGCGTCTCTAAAAGTCGGAAAGTTTCAGCGAGGGTGGGGGCAAGCAGATGGTCTGCGCCTTCTTGATATTCTGAACCCACAGGATCTCCGCCAAAGGAGTATATTTACAGACACCGAGGATTTGCGGATACCTCAGTGGAGTGCTGCCCTATCTTTGGATATTGACCAGCTTGGGTTGGCTGCTCCTTTTGAGGGGCTAGGACTCAAGGATCCATCACTGGAAGTGATCTACACTCCGGTGGTACGCCATTCCGAATTCATCGTGAATAATCCCACGCCGAATTCCAGCACGTCCGGAGGGCCCTTCGGACTGCCCTTTCCGAGATTGGTGGAAGGGCAGTCCGGTTTTGGAATGCCTTTGTTGGGAGCAAAGCTGTCGGACAAGGAAACAGACGACTGGGAAGATTCCGAGGTCGGCATGCGGCTAAAATTCGATGTCCTTGGCGGGCAGGGGACAGTTAATGGTTTTTACGGTTTTCAGGATCTGCCGATCGTCGTCAACACCGGTGCAACAGTTCATATTGGCACATTTATCGGAGATCCAAATGCAGCGGGCGTTGTCAATGTGCCCATTGATCTCCCAACCACCATAGGTGCGATGAATGCGCCGGGTCAGTACGTTGATTTCATCCAGTCTCTAGCAGCTGGGACTGCGGCGCCAGGGGACTTTCCTTTAATTCCGTTCGGCTGCCTTGATATTCTGGATCCGGCGGCGGGAGGGGTGCCGTGTTCTATTACTGCAGATTTTGACCTCGATTACACACTCCGGCAAAAGACCGTCGGTTTTTCATTCACACGCGATATGACGGAGTTCCGATTCGGTAGAAAGGATGTCTCTCCGGTACTGCGTTTGGAGGCGGCATACGAGTTTGACAAACCCTTCAACAAGGGGGTGATTCAGAACCCCTTTGTGCCCGGGCGTGTGACCGTCGGAACACCAGCTCTCATTACTACCCGTGACGACACAATCGCGAGACGAGATCAGCTGTCTGTCTTGGTCGGATTTGATTATAATTTCTGGGTGCCGGGGTGGGAATCCCAGCGCAGTTCGATTTTTATGACAACTCAGTTTTTCGAGATCCATACCGAAGATGCTGATGGGCTCCTGTTTCAGGCGCCTTACGCGCTTACAAATGTTGAAGAGAACCAGGAATTCATAACTCAGACGTACACGAAGGGTTTCTTAAACGACAAAGTGACTCTGGATGGCTTGGCGATCTGGGACATGGATAAAGGTGGCGTTGCGATAAGGCAGAGAATAGATTTCTCCGTAGGAGGAGGAAATTGGAAGCCCAGAATTGAAGTGGGCTACTTTAGCGGGAAGGATGAGCAGGGCCTTTTGGGGCTCTATAACAAATCGGACTACGTTGAGTTTTCTCTGACCTACCAATTCTAGAGAAACATAACGATAACGCAAAGATGTCTGGTTCTTGATGATGGAGAAGAAAATGAAACGGTTAAGCTTGAAAAGCTTTCTGATCGGAGCGACGGCGCTTATGGCAGTTGCGACTGCAGCAACGCCCGTAGCGAATGCACAAGAAGATTATATCGAGCGCTGGAAGGCGTTTGCCAAGGAGACGGGCTTGCCCGAACACAAAGCCTGGGCTGATATGCTTGACAATGATGAGACCCGAAAACTTGAGAAAGAGTGGAAGGATTTCAGAGGTTACACGGCCTCGAGCCTCATAGAGGACGCCGATATTCCGGGCGAGCTAAAACCAGGGTTAATCATCACGAAAGACAACCTGGCGTCAATGCCTTGGTTGTCAGACTATCTTCCAAAGTTCTGGATTGATCGGCTCAATAGTGAGTGGATGGGTGTCAAGGGTATCCGCATTGTTCCCACGAACCATTATTATATGCAGAAAGCTCTGCTCGATGCGACCAAGAAGCTGGGCAAAGATCCCTTCACGATTAATGAAAAGGGTGAGCTGGTAGACAGGGACGGAAAAAATGGCGTTCTCACAAAGAGCGGATTGCCTTTCCTGACACCAAAAAATGGTGATGAACTAAACTGGTTGTTCAATGCGCACGGCGTGGGAACAGAAGATCTCTGGTTCAACCCGGTACTGATGACCGGCTGTAGCTCCAGCAATAAGGTCGAACGCTCTTACACAGGCAATATTTGGTGGCGCAAGATGGCGGGTAGAGTTGGTAAAACTCCGCTCGGTAATGTTCCGGGATATGAAGGTGTCACCGAAGCGGGTTCTTTGCTACTAACTTCGCCTAGGGATGTGCGAGGATTAGCCGGTGTCCGACTTCGGTACGCGGATGCTGACAAAGATGACAACTTCAAGATTTTCATCCCTACGCTCCGTCGTACTCGCACTCTTACTGGTACCAATGGCCAAGATCCAATTGCTCCGTCTCTGGAGCTTACTTGGGACGAATGGCGTAGTCAGTGGACCAAAACTGATAAACGCAAATTCAAGTACACCATGGTTAAAGAGGGCTTCGTATTAGCCGCACCGGAGGTTGGTGCAGCATACGATCCTTATCGTCCGGATGAGGCGCATTGCGCTTTGACGGGAATTGTTGACATGGAGCTGAGGCCGGTATGGGTTTATGATATCGATGATCTCACCAACAGCTACCAGTACTCCAAAAAACGCATTTGGGTAGATAAGGAACTCTACTATACCCAGTGGATGGAAATGTACGATCGTCGGGGTAACCTATGGCGGACTTGGGACGATTCACGCTGGTGGCAGCCCACAACGGGACGCGCAATGTGGCGTTCACTGATTATTCCAAACTTGATTTCACAACGGCACACGATACTCAGCATGTCGTCGGATTGGGAGAAAGTTGATCAGATGGACAATTCTTTGTTCGACGTCGATAAATTGAGAGACAAACGCTAGTCACTCTCGGGTTGGCATTCATCAAGATTGCCAACCCGCACGTGCTGCCGAGCTACGATTCACACCGAAGAAAATTGGAACTATTCCGTCTTGGTCACAGGCCGGAAACTGGTTGTGCGGTTGTAAAGAACATAGTGGCGGCAAGGCGGACCCGGCAGTATTGGAAGACATTCTTATGGGAAGTTATAGAACGACATACCAGAAATGGGAATCGGCACCTGATAAGTTTTGGGAGGCAGCGTCTCATGCCGTGGAGTGGTATAGACCTTACGACGTACTCAGAGAATCGAAAGATCATGCGACCCGTTGGTTTGTCGGCGCCGAATGCAACATATGCTGGAATGCTTTGGACCGTCATGTGCGCGATGGCCGTGGAGATGATCTGGCGTTGATTTACGATAGCGCAATGACGGGAGCGGTGCGGAAGTATACTTATTCTGAACTACTCGATGAGGTTGGTATACTTGCGACCGTGCTAAAAGAGCGTGGGGTGAATGCCGGCGATCGGGTCTTGATTTACATGCCAATGGTTCCCGAGGCTGTGATTGCGATGCTTGCGACGGCGCGCATCGGAGCAGTCCATGTGGTCGTATTCGGGGGGTTCGCAGCTAGAGAGCTTGCCACTCGAATCGAGGACGCGACGCCAAGAATTGTGTTGTCAGCGTCCTGCGGGCTCGAGCCTGGTCGTATCGTTGAGTACAAGCCTCTCCTTGATGAGGCGATCAGGCTCAGCCCGCACAAACCTGAGTGTTCAATCATTTTCCAGCGTTCTAGCAGGACGTGCGAGCTTGAGCATGAGCGGGACTTCGACTGGGCCGCCCTGGTTGAAACCGCAAGAACGGCTGGCGAGAGAGCCGAATGTGTGAGCGTGGCGTCTACCGACCCGCTATACATTCTGCATACATCGGGGACGACTGGAAAGCCGAAGGGTATCGTCAGGGATCACGGGGGGTATGCGGTCGCTCTCAAATGGTCGATGGAATATGTATACAATGTCAAACCGGGAGAGGTGTTCTGGGCCGCATCGGATGTAGGATGGGTCGTCGGTCATTCGTATATTGTGTATGGTCCGCTTCTTAACGCCAGTGCGACGATACTGTTTGAAGGAAAGCCGGTCGGAACACCAGACGCTGCAACCTTTTGGAGGGTGATTGAGCGGCACCGGGTTAATACGCTCTTTACGGCACCCACGGCGTTAAGGGCGATCAAGAAAGTCGACCCAGCAGGCTCATTATTTTCCGGTTACGATCATTCCGGTTTCAGACAGCTGTTCCTTGCGGGTGAACGAGCAGATCCTGACACGATCCAGTGGGCAGAGCGTCTCCTTGATGTGCCAGTCGTAGATCACTGGTGGCAGACTGAAACAGGGTGGCCGATCGCAGCCAATCCGTTGGGAATAGAACAGCTGCCAACAGAATATGGTTCTAGCACAGTTCCTATGCCTGGATTTGATGTTCGCATTGTGGATGAGAGCGGTTCTGAAATGCCGCAAGGTGGGCACGGAGCTATTGTCATAAAGCTGCCGCTTCCACCGGGGTGTTTGCTGTCACTGTGGGAAGACGATGAGGCATTTCTAAAATCATACTTTGAGGAATACCCCGGATACTACAAGACCGGGGATGCCGGATATATAGACGATAAGGGCTACATCTTCGTCATGAGCCGCGTTGACGACATTATTAACGTTGCGGGTCATCGCCTGTCCACTGGTGCAATCGAGGAAGTGGTGGCGGCGCATCCAGATGTCGCGGAGTGCGCCGTTATTGGAGTTGCAGATTCTTTGAAGGGAGAATTACCAATTGGGCTCATCGTTTTGAACGATGGGGTCACGCGTGCAGAGGAAGAAATTACGAGAGAAATCGTAAACTTGGTGAGAACCGAAATTGGTCCGGTAACTGCCTTCAAGCGCGTCATCGTTGTCGATCAACTTCCAAAAACAAGGTCGGGAAAGATTCTACGGAAAACGATCAAGAGCATTGCGGAGTCGCAAGACTATGTAGTTCCGGCGACGATCGATGACCCGCAGGTATTGAATGATATCACTTCAGCCATTGCTCGGTAGGCGCGTATCCGGCCTCACCACAATGGCAAATGTCTTGGCGGCCCACGGATGAGTAATTTTTGAATCTGGAATTGACGCCAGAAAGGGAAAACATGAAAGCTTATATCTACGAGAATACAGGGCCAGCTGCGGACGTATTGACGCTGCGGGAGATGGTGATGCCGGCGCCTGGGGCCGGCGAAGTTCGGGTGCGGTTAAAATGGTCGGGTGTGAACCCTTCTGATGTCAAAACCCGCAGTGGGCACATCCCCTCCACAATCCCATTTCCACGCATTCCTCATAGTGACGGAGCCGGACTGGTTGATATGATTGGTGATGGCGTTGACGATTTTCAGCCGGGCGATGCGGTTTGGGTCTGGAATGCCGCATGGAACAGAAGCAATGGAACTGCCGCTGAGTTCGTTGTGCTGCCTTCTGAGCAGGTCGAGCATATGCCGGACGGGCTGGCGCTTGAGAACGGTGCATGTCTCGGCATTCCTGCAATGACCGCCTGTCATGCCGTCGCAACTGACGGAGGAGTTCGAGGGCAGATTGTCCTCGTCGCGGGTGGCGCAGGTGCGGTTGGCCATTACGCGATTCAGGCGGCAAAATTTTGTGGTGCCAGAATTGTCATTGCGACAGTCAGCAGTGAGGAGAAGGCGGCCCTAGCGAGGCGCGCAGGAGCAGATTTTGTATTCAACTACAAAACAGACACGCTGGTCGAAGAAATCAACAAGGTTACGGACCATCGGGGCGTCGACCGGATAATCGAAGTAGACCTGGCTGCCAACATTCAAACAGACGTGGCGATTATGAAAGAGGGGGGGCTGGCCGTCATCTATGGCAGCAGTCAAAAAGAAATCGCTTTACCTTTCTCGCCGTCAATCGGACGCAATATCTGTTATCGCTTTTTCATCGTGTACAAATTATCCAGGTCAGATAGGCAAAGAGCCCTGTTGGTGCTCCAAGACATGCTTAAGGACAAGAACGTCCTGCATAATATTGCAAAAAAGGTGAGCTTTGCAAATCTCGTGGAAGCCCATGAACTGGTTGAGAGCGGAGCGTTGCCGGGCAACGTCGTTTTGAGAATTGAATAGTTCGGCGGAGAGCTATGCTGTCAAGTTATTTGGAGCAGCAGGATACCTCCCGAGGGGCTTTCCGGACTTGCTTTTTGGAACCGGCCTTCACGGACGCACAGAGACAATTTTGATTTCTGATTTCGGAAAAAATCATGCAACAAAGAAGCTCACAATTCTTGACTGTCGGCTCTGCCCGAATTCACGCCGTGTGCGAAGGCGAAGGCCCACTAGTCATACTCGTTCACGGCTTTCCGGAGTCCTGGTATTCGTGGCGCCACCAGCTTTCAGCTTTAGCCGAGGCCGGTTACCAGGCCGTTGCCATTGATCTAAGAGGCTATGGGCGATCATCCAAATTCTTGGACTCCGAATATTATCTGATCAAGTCTGTTGTCGAGGACATCGTGGGTGTGGTCAGGGCGTTAGGTGCCTCAAGTGCCGTTGTCGTTGGGCATGACTGGGGGGCAATGATTGCCTGGACAGCGGCCTGGTTGCATCCTGAAATCTTCCGTGGCGTTGTGGGGCTTGCAATTCCTTTCTCTGGGCGCGGGCTAATTGCTCTGCCTGGCTCTCCTTTCGGTGAACGCTCTCCAGAAGATATTCATAAAGAATTGGCTGGACCAGACCAACAATTCTATCAGGACTATTTTGGTTCGCTGGCACCGGCCATACGGGAATTCGAAGAAGATTCGGGTGGTTGGATACGTGACGTTCTGTGGGCCTTTTCAGGCGAGAGTATGAAGGCTGCGGGTTTTTCTGGCCTTTTGGACTTACCGCAAGTGGACATCATACGTGCGAGCGCCCTTAGTATACCGTTTGGTGCTCGAATGCGGGACAAAATGCATGCGCCCGCCGATCTTCCGGTCTGGTTGAGAACGGATGATTTGGAGTTCTATACGCAGGAGTTCGAGCGGTCAGGAATGATAGGGCCTTTTTCCTATTATCGAAGTATTCAAAACAGTTGGGAGCAGCTTGAGTCACATGACGGCACTCAGCTTCGCCCACCTGCGATGTTTATTGGAGGAGAGTGCGATGTCACGACAGGATGGGGACTAGAGGCAATTGATCGTGTAGGCGAGTTCGTTCCGAATTATGTCGGGTCACACATTCTGTCCGGATGCGGTCATTGGATCCAACAAGAACGGCCTGAGGAAGTAAATGAATTGGTTTTGGGATTCATGAGAGAGCTTGTTTGAGGCGCGCTACGCGGAAGTGCGCACGCTAACGTGCGTCTGTATTATCTCCCGAGTGAACATTTTATCAGGCGCTTGGGCAAAGGATAATGAACACGAATTTTCGGGCGTGCGTGGGACTCTATGGCCCAGACGGAATGCTGAGAAATTGGGGAATGCATCCTGAATTTTGTTGACATAAGAAAAAAAATAATTTTATTTGATAAAAAAGAATAATCCAAGGTGAGGAAGAGGCTATCAATCATGTCCACGGGTGAAATGTTCCAGCGTCGGACGGAAACTGAGTCCGAATCAGACGGGCCTCGGAGCCTGATTGAGTCGACTTACGAGCAGTTGAGTCTCGATATTGTACACGGCAAGTATGGGCCGGGTGACAAGCTGCGACTTCAGCCACTAAGTGAAAATTATGGAGTGAGTGTTGGCACTGTGAGGGAGTCGTTATCTCTCCTCGTGTCGGATGGGCTCGTCCTTACTCAATCCCAAAAAGGTTTTCGAGTGGCGCCGATGTCGCTTGTTGATTTCGAGGATTTGACCAAGGCGCGGGTCCTGCTGGAAGCATCAGCGTTGCGGGATAGTATCGTATCCGGGAAAGATGACTGGGAAGGTCGGGTTGTCCAAGCATATCACCAACTGTCCCTTGCGGAGAAAAGGCTCGAAGCTAATCCAATCGCAGGATTCGAGATATGGGAGCAGCGCAATCAGGAATTTCATGATGCGCTCGTATCGGCTTCTTCCTCTCGCTGGGTGCAGAAGTTCCGAGTTATTCTCTACAAGCAAGCGGAACGCTACCGGCGGTTGTCTACAGCCAGTCGAGTAAGCCCTGGCGTGTTGGCTCATTCTGAACACGAGAAGATTTTCGAGTTGGCCATTGCGCGTGACGCCGATGCGGCGGTTGAGGCGCTATCTTTTCATATTTGGTCAGCCGTAGAATTCTTGAAGGGGCGTGGTCTGATTTTGGAAAGTCCGGACAAGGAAGGCTAATTCTGCCGGCAGGCCTCATATTAAAAATGGAGGCATGGGCGGCTCATGATATCAAGGAAGGTTACAAATATGACGACGGCTAAAACAAAGACGCGCCTGAACATCGGGCACGAACCAAAGGCGTTCGAGAAGAAAAATGTTTGGAATGTCGAGGAGATAACGGCTCTGCTTGACGAAGAGAATGGCACGCTTGATCCAAGAATTTATTCAGATCAGGATCTGTATGAGTTGGAACAGGAACGCGTTTTCGGACGATCATGGATTATGCTCGGGCACGAGACACATGTTCCCAAAGCCGGTGACTTTTTGACGGCCTATATGGGCGAGGATCCCGTCATTCTTGTGCGTCAAAAAGATAGAAGCTTGAAGGTTTTTCTAAACCAGTGCCCGCATAGGGGGATGAGAATCTGTCGAACCGATGGCGGCAACGCAAAATCGTTTACATGCAGCTATCATGGTTGGGCGTACGACATCGGCGGAAACTTGGTGAACGTACCATATGAGTCTGAGGCATTCTGTGAGGACTTCAACAAGGCCGAGTGGGGGCCGGGCCAGGCAAGGGTTGAGACCTACAAGGGCTTGATCTTCGCGAACTGGGATAAAAACGCGCCAAATCTGCGCGAGTATCTTGGCGACGCGACATTCTACATGGACCACATGCTCGATCGAACCGAGGCGGGTACTGAAGTTATCAGCGGCATGCAGAAATGGGTTATCCCATGCAACTGGAAGTTTGCCGCTGAGCAGTTTTGTAGTGACATGTATCATGCCGGAACCGTATCCCATCTGTCCGGTATCGAGGCGGGCCTGCCCGAAGGTATGGAGCTTTCGGATGCGAAGATTCCGACGGTGGGATACCAGTTCAGGGCGAAGTGGGGCGGGCATGGAACGGGTTTCTATGTCGGAGAGCCAGGTATGCTAGTGGCTATCATGGGGCCCAAGATTGCTAAATATTGGACGGAAGGTGAAGCGGCCGCCAGGGCGGAGAGGCGCTTGGGAAGCGCAGAGCGTGCGCGTCAATTGATGGTCCAGCACATGACTGTTTTCCCAACCTGCTCATTCCTTCCCGGTATCAACACCGTTCGAACCTGGCAGCCGAGAGGCCCGAACGAGACAGAGATATGGGCATTTACAGTTGTAGATGCTGATGCTCCTGACGAGATCAAGGAAGAGTACCGCCGTCAGACATTAAGAACGTTTTCTGCCGGAGGCGTATTCGAGCAAGACGATGGTGAAAACTGGGTCGAAATCCAGGCTGTGTTGCGAGGGCATCAGGCTAGGAAGCGCCGGCTCAACATTCAAATGGGAAAAGGTCGTTCTGCTGCCGATAATCCGCATTACCCGGGCAGTATTGGGTATGTGTACAATGAAGAAGCCGCTCGCGGACTCTATCATCAGTGGATCCGTATGATGACTGAACCTGATTGGGACACACTCGGGCCAAAGTAGGGAGGTCTGTGAGCGGATCACCCGTTTCGTAGGCAGAGCGAAGTGCGCTCAACCGATAGTTCTATTAACCCTCGCGAATAACGGGCGCATAAATCGCGCAAATTGGAGATAATTATGCTGAAAGAAAAAGTGGGACCAGAGTCATCAGCGTCGCAGATAAGCACTGCCGCTCTGCTGCTGCAGCATGAAGTTGAGCAATTCTATTATAAGGAGTCTCTTCTGCTTGATCGGCACGAGTTCAACGATTGGTTTGACCTTCTGGACAAGGACATCAGGTACTTTATGCCGTTGAGAACGAATCGCACGCGGCGCGATCAAAAGCTCGAATACTCTAAGGACGGTGAGTACGCGCATTTTGATGATGATCTAGTGATGATGCGTGGGCGGCAGCGGAAATTAATGTCGGATGTCGGATGGTCTGAAAGCCCGGCTTCGCGAACGCGCCACATCATAGCGAACGTCATCATTAACGATGCAAGTGATGATCAGGAAGTTCATGTGACGTCGTCATTTATTCTTTACCGAAATCGTCTGGAACGGCAGGTCGATATTTTTGCAGGAGAGCGAATGGATGTACTGCGCCGCAGTGACAACAAGCTCGGCTTCATGATCGCTAAGAGAACCATACACATCGATCAAAGTACGATTCTCTCTAATAATCTCAGCATCTTTTTCTAGGTATCGTGATGGCTTTTAAGAAAGTTTGCAGCCTAGACGAAGTTCCTGAAGGTGACGCGTTGCGGGTGGAGTTGTTCGACGAACCTATCGCGCTATTCAACTTAGACGGAGAGATCCTCGCGACTCAGGACCGCTGCACACATGGCGACTGGTCGTTAGCGGATGGCTTTCTCGAAAATGGCGTCATTGAGTGTACGCTTCACTGGGGAAAATTCTGTGTGCGGACGGGAAAAGTGAAGGCTCCACCCGCTTGCGCGGCCTTAACTGTTTATCCCGTGAAGGTGGAGGGCAACGACGTCTACGTGGATTTCGAATCTGGTAAGGTCAACGATTGATGCAGAGTTTCGCGATCATAGGTGCGGGTCTGGCGGGGGCGACAGCGTGTCGGTCGCTCAGAGACCAGGGGTTTGAGGGAAAGATTTTCCTCTTTGGCGACGAGCCGTATGAGCCATATGATCGACCCTCTTTGTCCAAGTCTGCTTTAGCGACCAAATCTGCCCCCCCTTTGTTAATGGGTTGTAATTGGAGCGAAGAATTCAGGGTCGAGAAATGTCTGGGAGTTCGCGTTGAAACAATAGACTTGCCCTCGATGCGTATTGAGGTGAGCTCTGGCTCGGACCTCAAGTTTGACAAGCTCCTTTTTGCCACTGGGTCTCGGGCGCGGTCTCTGCGTCTAGATGCGCATAGCGAGACGCCGGGACTTTACTCACTGCGGACACTTGACGATTGCGTGGCTCTACAGGGAGCAATCTCCCCTGGGGCACAAGTCATCATCATCGGGGGAGGCCTCATTGGATGTGAGCTTGCCACTACAATTCAGAAGATGGGTGCAAAGGCGATTATCCTTGAGACTGCCAATGAGCTCTTGTTGCGTGTTCTGGGCAAGACAATAGGCTCGTGGTGTCGAGAGGAATTGGAGGCCATAGGGGTTGAAGTCCACACGGGCGTCTCAATTACTCATGTAGATCTAGACCCCTCGTTCCGGGAAGTACGATGCGGCGACGGAAGAAGATTTTCTGGTGATCTGGCAATCGTCAGCGTTGGTGCGGAGCCGGTCACCGCTTTAGCAGAGCATGCTGGATTGGCGTGCGCGAGGGGCATCATTGTAAATTCAGTTGGTATGGCTTCAAGCGACACGGTGTACGCAGCGGGCGATGTCGCAAGTTGGCCTCTCAGGAGCGGAGGGCGCCGCAGTCTGGAGACTTATCTGAATTCTCAAAACCAGGCGGCTGTGGCTGCGGGAGCAATGCTCGGAAAGGGTGAGCCAGCACCGCAAGTTCCGATTTCTTGGACGGAGATAGCGGGGCATCGGATACAGATGATGGGCGAAGTCACTGGTCCTGGCGATGTCGTCACTCGGGTTGATCCCGGAGGGACCGGAATGACGGTGTGTCGATTGAATGGTGGGGAGCTTCAATCTGCTGTTTCAATAGACCAGTCGGCAGACTTTTCTTTCGCATCAAAAATCATTGAGCGGAGGATGCTGGTAGATGCTGAATCGATTCGTGATCCGCTCATTCGCATGAAAGACATTTTCAAATTGGCGGCAAAGACGGTCGCGTGAAGCACAAAATAGTGCGGATACATACTAAAATCAGAAAGACAGGGAGAAGACAATGAGCGTAAAGAAGTTGGGATATTTGGGTTTTTCTGCATCAGACATTGATGCTTGGCGGGATTACGCAACCGGAACGTTAGGGCTAATGGATGCTGGGACGAGAAATGACACTCTCTTTCTGAGAATGGATTCCCGAAATTGGCGGGTTGCAGTCCATCCGGGCGCGGCAGATGATCTCTTGTATGCGGGGTTCGAAGTTTCGAATCGAGCCGAGATGCTTGAGATCGCTGAAAGACTAGAGGAAATGGGCATTTCCGTCGAGCAGGCCGATTCCAAGCTGTTGGCGCAACGGGGAGTGATTGATTTGGTATCCTGCCTTGATCCGTCAGGGATCAAGATTGAGGTCTATTATGGTGCCAGCGAGCTCTACGAAGAGCCGTTTATTTCACCTACGGGTGTATCTGGATTTCTAACTCAGGATCAGGGACTTGGGCACTATGTCCTGAGTGTTGAAGATATTGAACGTTCGTTGGATTTCTACATCCGTGGACTGGGGATGGAGCTATCCGACATCATCGACTGGCAGGTCAATCCGGACGTGAAGCTTCAGGTGAACTTTCTCCATTGCAACAGGCGCCATCATAGCCTGGCATTAATCCAAGCGCCCGCTTCCAAGAAGTTACATCACTTTATGCTGGAAGTGGGGTCGTTCGATGATGTCGGGCGCGCATATGATCGCGTGTCAGAGAAGAATGAGATCGTGATGACGCTCGGTCGGCACACAAATGATCACATGTATTCGTTCTACGGCGTCACGCCTTCCGGCTTTGCTGTCGAGTATGGATGGGGCGCTCGACCCATCGAGTCAGATTGGTCTGTCGTCCGATATGACAGCATCAGCATGTGGGGACATAAGTTTATGGGCACAGGAGCTTGAGCGGCGCGTCCGCAAAACTGATCCAAATTCGTCCGACCCCCGACGCTGCATTTAGGAGATTCTAGCATGGCCATTCAGAGCGTATCTGAAGATACCAACCCAGAGATCGCACGTAACATTGAAGTTCACGGTGTAAAGACGAACTATCATGATCTCGGCTCTGGGAAACCGCTCTTTCTGATTCACGGATCAGGGCCGGGGGTTTCGGCGTGGGCAAACTGGCGATTGGCAATGCCAAATTTTAGTGAGGTGGCCAGAGTAATTGCTCCTGATATGCTCGGCTTCGGATATTCGGAACGTCCGGGTAAAGAGTACTATAATATGGAAAGTTGGCTCGATCAGGTTGTTGGGTTGATGGATGCTCTTGATATTGAACGGACCGATCTCGTAGGCAATTCCTTCGGGGGTGCGATTTCTCTTGCGATGGCCATTCGACACCCGGATAGAGTTCGGCGCATTGTTCTGATGGGAAGCGCGGGTTTGGCGTTGGGGCTGAGTGAGGGACTTGACCAGGTTTGGGGGTATTCTCCATCCATTGAAAATATGCGCCGTTTGCTGGATATCTTTGCATATGATCGAAGTTTGGTAACGGATGAGCTTGCTGAACTACGGTACAAAGCAAGCATTCGTCCGGGTTTTCAGGAGTCATTCTCAGCGATGTTTCCTGCGCCTCGGGGGAGATGGCTAGAGCACTTGGCAAGTGATGAACGCGATATCCAGAAAATTCCTCATGAGGTTCTGATTATTCATGGGCGTGAAGACGTGGTTGTGCCGCTGGAAAATGGCCTGCGGCTGTCGCAGTTGATCAAGAGGTCTCAGTTGCATGTCTTTGGAGAGTGCGGGCACTGGGCGCAAATTGAACATGCGGCAAGATTTGAAAAACTCGTCATGAATTTCATTCAGGAGCCGGATAAAAAGTGAGTGCGGTGTATCGTTAATGCGAAACGACAATACCAAAATGTATATGCTGCAATTGGCTCAGGAATTCTATTCGAACCAAGTCTAATAAAAGGGGAGTAGTAAAATGTTGAAACGGTTTGCTTTGATTGCCTTTGGTTTTGCGGCCCTGTCTTATGCGAGCGCGCAAGCAGAGAGCCGAGATGATTTACAGCGCGTCTGCGTAACGGTTTCTGTTGCAGACGGTTTGAGTGAGGAGGAAAGTCAGGATTTTTGTGAGTGCTTAACAACAGGCGCTGAAGAACAAGGACAAGAGTCCATTGACGAGCTTGTTGAGTCGGCAGAAATACCGGACCGGCAAGCGCGCATCGATGGACTGTCCGAAACGTCTCAGAACATCGTGGCGGTATGTGCTCCCTAAATAGGCTCCAGTATAAGAGTCCTCGCCTTGGCTGGCTCTGCTTCTGATCAAGCGGTCCGAAGTATGAGTTATTGCGCACTCGATTGGTCTTGCCGCTTTGAGGCCGGCTCTCTTGGGGGAAATGTAGGCTATTGTTCTTGTGCAGAAAACTTCAATCGGGTCCGGGCGAGTGACTGTTGTCGCGGCATTGGCGAGAAATGCGGTAGGCGATGACAAAGCTGACGTGCCTGTGGGGAGGCTCTCATCTGCCGCCGTCGATATTCTTTTGGGCCTTTATACTGCGCAAACAAGGATGCTTGAGAATGGTTTCCGCAATGACGTAGCAAACTTGGCCGTATGCACTTTGCTTGCCAATCTGATCGACGGGTTTGTTGCCGCCGAACTTGGTAAGCCATCCTTGTCTCTCGTTCAGAAAGGCTGGCATCTTCGGAGGCGCGAATTGTTGCTCGCGCGTCCGAACGTCGAATCCCGCAAGGTCGGCGCGGCTGCTAATCGATTGACAAATGATTTTCGCAAAAGCCTCGAAGCATCCGCAGGCGCGAATGGATTAGCCAGAGAGCTAGCAGCTATCTGCCTGGCAGTCATTAGCGAATATCATGAGCGGGGCGAACCGGGCTCGTGCTTCGCTGAAGCCGAGGGAGCGCTCAGCCAACTCATCCGCGCATTCAGTAAAGGTGTTGCTTGACAGAATCAGTATGCGGATAAAGAAGGGGCTGGAGCAACCTCTATTGTTTGAATTCAATCGATAGAAAAGAGACGTTGATAAAGCTCAACCATTGACGGGATCTGACGAAAGTGATCCGGCAAGTGCTTTAGCTATCTTACAATGGTGACGCGCTTACCGATCAAATCTTGGGCTCTTGTACGTATCTAAACAAATCAAAATGGATTTCTCGTGGCCCAGTACCTCGGTAGATGGCGTGCACATGAATTCCTTTAATGGATCGCTCCGGGATGAACGCCAACGGGTTCGTTTCCTTGACCGTAGCAATACAGCTACTTGAGACGTCGAGAATGGACTACAGTGAGAGGAGACCTCATACGGCTCACAATGGGCAATCTCCTGCCGAGTTTGCCCGCAACGTCGGCCTGTGCCATGCTGGCAAGGCCAAAATCGCTGCTGGATTTTAACACCAAGGCCGGACTACCAGAGCCAAGCACTTCATCGCTGCTGTATTTTAGCACCACGACTGGGCCACCAGAGCCAGGCATTTCAGAAACCGCCAACTCTAACTTTACGGGTGGACCAGTCCGATTGGGCAAGCGAGGAAGACATGACGACAAGCGCCTAGTTCCGATGCCAGAGTGATGACATTTGCGGTTTACACGTGGTGCCAACGAGCCTTGTTTTTAATACGGAAAACCTGATGCGGTTTACAGAGAACTCCATGTAAAATAAGAAAAAGTGCGTCGTTTACACCGAGAGGGTCAGCGGTTCGAGCCCGTTACCGCCCACCACTTTCTCCGAATTTCCAGATTGTGTCGTCTCGGGCCTTCCTCAGAGGACCGGCCATTCTGACGGCACACTGCGGCCTTCACGTGAGACCAGCGCCATTCCGGCGGCCTGAACCTCGGCAAGCAACCGGTCTTCGTCGATCAGTGTGGAGCGGTAGTTCTCGACCACGCGCCGCCCATCTACCCAGACACTGTGAACGCCCCGGCCATCGGCGGAATAGATAAGCTGGTTGACCGGGTTGAAAAGCGGCACCCATTCCGGCCGGTTGCGATCATGCAGTACGAAGTCGGCCTTCTTGCCAGGTTCCAGTGACCCGATCTGGTCGGCCATCTGCGCGCCTTTTGCGCCATTGATCGTGGCCGCTTCCAGCACGCTATAGGCCGAGAACAGGCTTGCGTCGCGGCGCGCATCCTTGAACAGGCCTGCCATGGCAAACATGGCGCGCATGATATCGCTGGTATTGCCATTATTGTTGCCATCCGTGCCAAGCTGGATGTTCACGCCGGCGGCGGCCATTTCGGGGAACAGGCCGGCAGAGCTTGCCCCGTACCCGCCTTTCATGGCGGTCATCGGGCAGTGCGTGACATGCGTGCCGCTCGATGCCAGCAGGTCGACTTCGTTCTGGTCCAGATGCACCGCGTGGGTCAGGGACAGGTGCGGGCCGAGCGCGTCGAGGTCTGCCAGATGGGCGATTGCGCGCTTTCCGGCTGTCTCGAGATAATACTCTGGATCTGCCGGATCGGCGCTCATATGGGCGCTCACACCCAAGCCTTTCGTGCGGGCAAGATCCGATGCGCCGCGCCATAATTCGTCGGTTGCCGTGTTGTGGCCCACCAGGAGCGGCCAAGCCGAAATCAGTGAATCCTCTGTTTGCGGGTAGGCGTTGGACTGGTCGTCCATGCGCGACAGCGCGGAATCAGTCAGCGCCGTCTGATCGTCGTCGGGTGCAAAGGCGCGGTCCTGTAGCCATTGACCAATCCGTCCGCGGATGCCGATTTCGGCAAGGCCATCCGCAACAGCTTCGAGGTTCAGGATCGTGCCGGCCTCGATGAAAGTCGTGGTGCCGGTGCGGAGCATTTCAAGGGCCGCAAACTGAGCCGACAGGCGTTCGTCGGCAGGAGTCTGGGTCATGTACATCGGAATTAGCCATCCGAAGACGTTTTCAGCCCAGTCCGTATTGTCTGGCACGATTCCCCGGGTCAGCGGTTCGCCGGTGATGTGGACGTGGCAATTCACGAATCCAGGCGTGATGACGAATCCATTGCCGTCCAGCGTCTCACGAGCGCTGACCGAGCCGGATATTTCGCTGTCCTGACCGACGCTGTGAATGCGGTTTCCGACGATCGCGATTGCGCCATTTCGATAAATTCGCCGCGTCGCATCCATCGTGACGATCCATGCATTTCGGATGAGCAAGTCAACAGGGGCAGGGTGGGTCATACGTGTCTTGATCCATCTGAAGTTCTCGGCGCTCGAAGACGGTGCCGAATGAGGCGTGCAACTTGATCCGGAAGGCTCGACCGAATGTGGAGCCACAGTGAATGAGGCGTCTTGATCGAGTCCGCACAATAAATTTTGGAGATGGAGCGCGTAGAGGAGGGGAGTTGCTCAGCAGGTTTACGATTCCTCATTCCCGCAGGGTTTGGGGTTCGAGAGTGTGGCCTTTTTGCCAACCTTGTCATAAATCCGGAAAAATCGGTCTTTGAAAAATTTTCTACCGCGATTGCTCAATCCTGCGCGGGATTGCGAAAGTCCCAATAGCTACGGGGAGAAAATTGTTGCAAGAGCGGTGAAATCGGTTTCATCGGGTACGTGCTGAGTGACACCAATCCAAAATTTTCGTCATGAAAGGCTTGATAGCGCAAACATTTGGTGATGCATTGATTGTCGGGTAGGTGGATTGCAGGGGCAGTCCGCCTGACCGAGACAAGCATTGAAGACCGGCACCACCGTCGTGAGTGGCCTGTCTCAGGGAGGATTGTAATGACTGTTTCCACGGACAAGGTCCGTGCGGATTCCGCACGGAAAGTAAAATGGGGAACGCTGCTGTGCAGTGCGTCCGCGGTGTCGCTGCTGTCAGCCCTGCCATTGGCAGCGCAGGCGCAAGACGCGAATGAAGAGACACTGACGCAGGAAACTGTGGTCGTACAGGGCATCCGCGGATCGCTCGAGCGCGCCATGGACATCAAGCGCAGCTCCAATGGTGTTGTTGACGCCATTTCGGCCGAAGACATCGGCAAGTTCCCGGACACAAACCTCGCGGAATCGCTTCAGCGCATCACGGGTGTGTCCATCAACCGGGTCAACGGCGAAGGCTCCGAAATCACCGTTCGTGGCTTTGGTCCAGGGTTCAACCTGGTCACGCTGAATGGCCGGACCATGCCAACCGCCAAAATTCGTGCCATCGGTACGCGCGGCAATTACGGCGCTGGCGGAGATCGCGCGTTCGACTTCTCAAACCTTGCTTCTGAAGGTGTCAGCGGTCTTGAAGTCTACAAGACCGGCCAGGCTATCCTGCCATCGGGCGGTATTGGTGCGACGGTCAACCTCAAAACACGGACACCTTTCGACGATCCAGGCCTGAATGCGTCATTCTCAGCCAAGGCGATCAATGACACGAGCGTGGAAGCCGGCGATGACTTCACGCCAGAATTGTCTGGTCTTGCAAGCTGGACCGACCCATCGGATCGTTTCGGCATCGGCATTTTCGGATCCTATTCAAAGCGCGATTCCGGCGCGCCATCACAGCAAGTCAATGACTGGATCGTCCGTGAATCCGCAGACGGCACAATTGATGGCAGCTATACGCGTGGTGATGGTTCTACCCAAATCACCAATCCACCAGCTGCTGGCCAGCTTTATGCTATCCCGCAGGACAGTCGCTACGACTTCTCGGATATTTCTCGCGAGCGTTTGAACGGCCAATTGGTTCTTCAGTTCCGTCCAATCGATAACCTCACTCTGACAGGTGACTACACCTACGCGATGAACGAGTCGGACGAACTGCGCTATGAGCAAACCAACTGGTTTGCCACGCCGTTGGACCAGATCATTTTCGACAATGATGGCCCTGTTGCGACCGCCGTGTTCATGCAGGAAAACAATAACGGTTCGAAAGATATCGGTTTCGAGCAAACCAATCGTGCCACGAAGGATGAATTGAACTCTTTCGGCTTTAATGCCGATTGGGAGTTCTCTGAGCGTGGAACGCTGATCTTCGATGCGCATAGTTCGAAGTCTGAATCAGGTGGTAACAACCCGCTCGGCCACACGGCGACTTTCGTGACCATGGGCGCGCCGGTCATCCTCCAGCATTCAGTTGATTTCCGAGGTGGCACGCCGATCCAGTCCTACACGATTGACGATTCCGTTCGTGGAAACGGCAATGGTGTCCTGGATGCGGGTGATCTTGGTACGCAGGTGCAGCGTTCGAACTCTTCCAACATGCAGCACGAGATCGACGAATTCGATCTTCGCTTCGTGTGGGACTTCGATGACCGCACAAGTTTGACTGTCGGCAGCAATTTCCGCGACAGCCAGATGGATCGTACCACCCGCACCACCCAGCAGGATCTCGGTTCATGGGGGATTTCCAATCCGGGTGATGTCGAACAGTTCGCGCCAGGCGTGATGCAGACCTACTGCCTTTCCTGCCTGTTTGACGATGTGGCCGTTGGTCAGGCTGACACGGCGTTCCGCGTCGACGCGACTCAGCTCTACCCGATCCTCGAAGCGGCGTATGCTGGCAACGGGGTAAACATCTCTGAGTCCGATGATACTGTGCAGGAAGAAATTCTGTCTTTCTACGCTCAGTTCAATATCGAGCGCGACTTCATGGGGCTTCCGACGCGCACAAATATCGGTGTCCGTTATGAAGACACCAACGTGAAGTCGACAACCGTTCAGTCGATCCCATCGGGCATCTTGTGGCAGTCGGACAACGATTTCCTCATCGTCCAGTCTGGCGCCCAGCAGGACCTGTCGGGCAAAGGCGCCTATGAAGAAGTCTTGCCGAACGCCGACTTCCAGATCGACCTTACGGAAAATCTGGTTGCGCGGACTTCGTTCAGCAAGACGATCGGCCGGGCTGGCTACAGCAGCTTGTTTGCTTCAACGACCGCGAATGCACCAAACCGTCCGACGGCCTTTGGTGGATCGCTGACCGGTGATTCCCAGAACCCTGGTCTCTTGCCGCTCAAGTCCACAAACTTCGATATTTCGCTTGAATGGTACTATGGCGACACGAGCTATGTGTCGGCTGGCTACTTCGACAAGAAGGTGAAGAACTTCATCGGTAACGGTGTTGTCGAACGCAATCTGTTCGGTCTTCGCGATCCGGCTTCAGGAGCTTCTGGCTCACGTTCCGGTGATGCGCTGGCTATCATCAATGCGCTCGGCGTTGACCAGTCTGAAGCGAACCTCTTTACGCTGACAGCCCTGATTGACGCAAATGGCGGAGATACCGCTGCGGCCCGTGCAGAGTTTGAATCACAACTCGTCGGCGGAGCATTGCCGCAGAGCTATGTGGACCAAATTCTTGGCCAGTATGATGTCGCGTCCAATGGCAGCGATCCATTGGCCGTGTTTGGTGTCAACCAACCAGTCAACAATCGCGAAGGCAATATCGACGGGATGGAGTTTGCTTGGCAACACTTCTTCGGCGAGACTGGCTTCGGTTTCCAGGCGAACTACACACTGGTGAACGGCGATGTGGAACTGAACCCTGCCGCTAGCATCAACGACAATCAGTTTGCCCTTGTCGGCCTGTCCGACACGGCTAACCTGACTGCGATCTACGAGAAGTACGGCTTCTCTGCACGTCTTGCTTATAACTGGCGTGACACGTTCCTTCTCAACACGAACCAAGGCGGTGATCGGTCTGGTACATATGTTGAGGATTACGGTCAGTACGATCTGAACGTCAGCTATGACATCAATGAGCAGATTGCCGTTTCCTTCGAAGGCATCAATCTGACTGGTGAAGACCAGCGCATCTACCACCGCGTGCCGGAGCAGGTATACTATGTCTACGAGCTGGCACCACGCTACCAGGTTGGCGTCCGCTACAAGTTCTAGTCGGAGACGACTGGAACGAGACTTGGAACATTCAGGAAAGGCCGCTGCTTGCAGCGGCCTTTTTTGCCCCCGCTTGTAAGCATGGGAGGATTGTTTCATCATGACGGAAACGCGCTCGCACGGCACAACGAGCGTAAGCAGCACCGAAAGGCGCCTCATGGCCAAGATGGCACTTCTGAACAATATCGATCATCCGGATCTCAAGGTGATCACCCGCTTTGACGCGGCCTATGGCGACAGCGTCAATCAGGCAGCGGTCTATCCGACAGAGTTTTCCGAGCTTCAGCGCGAATACCCGATCTTCTTCCGAAAGGACGAGGAGGGGGCTTTTTACTGCGTGATCCTGCTCGGTCTCGACAAGGGCGAAAACCTCTTCCTTGATGGTGCGCGCTGGCAGGCCCGTTATGTGCCCGCGATCCATCAGCGTGGCCCGTTCATGATCGGTTTCCAGAACCAGGAAGTCGATGGCGAGGTCCGCCGAGAACCGGTGATCCATGTGGACCTAGAAAATCCGCGCGTCAGCAAGACGGAGGGCGAGCCGCTTTTTCTCGCGCATGGCGGCAATGCACCATACTTGCAGCATATCAGCCAGGTCTTGCGCGTGATTACGGTCGGCGCAGATATGACCGCGCCCATGTTTGCAGCTTTCGAGCAGGCTGGCTTGATCGAGCCTGTATCACTGGACGTCAAACTTGATGACCATACTGAATACAAGGTGCCTGACCTCTTTACACTGAACGAAGAAAAGCTGGCCGCCCTGGAAGGGGAGGCGCTACAACAGCTCCATCGTGGCGGATTTCTGCGCGCAGCCTATCTTGTGCTGGCCTCGTTGGGCAATGTGAACCGGCTGATCAATATGAAGAACGCGAAACGGGCAGCAGGCGGCTGACCCTCTGGGAGGAAACCTTGTCCTCACTGGACATACAGCGCAAAACGAAGGAACTGGCGGGCATTTCGCCGGACGCCATACCGTATGACCAGCTGATGCGCGACCAACAGCCCGTCATCTTGAAAGGAGTGGCGAGTAAGTGGCCTCTGGTCCAGAAGGGCTTGCAGTCACTGGACGCAGCCATGGACCATATCGCCTCGTTTTATGGCGGGCGTCCGGTCGTGGAATATCGCAGTGCGCCAGAAGAAGGCGGGCGGTATTTTTATACTGAGGCGGTGGACGGATTCAATTTTGAGCGCGACCGTGTTCCGTTGCCGGATTTCTTTGATCGGGTACGCGAAACGGCAAGATCGTCTGACGGGCGCTCTTTCTATATTGGTTCGACCGATCTCGATAATTTCTTTCCGGGCATGCGCGACGAGAACGACCTTGTGCTGAACGACCCGATGTTTGATGCGCACAAGCCAATGGTCAGCATCTGGATGGGGAACCATACGATTGCTTCAGCCCATTACGACATGTCGAACAATCTGGCCTGCTGTATGGTCGGCAAGCGACGCTTCACATTGTTCCCGCCTGAGCAGGTGGCCAATCTCTATCCCGGCCCTCTGGAGCCCACGCCCGGCGGACAGGTCGTGAGCATGGTAGACTTCCGTGATCCAGACCTTGCGCGCTACCCGCGCTTTGCCGAGGCCATGGCCGCTGGGGAGGTGGCTGAGCTGGAGCCGGGCGATGTACTGTTCTATCCAGCACTCTGGTGGCACAATGTTGAGGGCATCGGCGACTTCACGGCCATGATTAATTATTGGTGGAACACGTCGCCAGCCTTCATGGATACGCCCCAGAACACCTTGCTGCACGCCATACTCAGCTTGCGGGATCGTCCGGAGCCGGAGAAGCGGGCCTGGAAGGCCTTGTTCGACTATTATATTTTCGGACCCTCCGAGCAGCCGGCTGCGCACTTGCCCGAAGCGGCTCAGGGCATTCTCGGGCCGCTCGACGAGGTGAAGGCACGGCGGCTCCGTGCACTCTTGCTGAACAAGCTCAATCGCTGAAGACTATAAAAAGAACCGGGGATCACATTGGAAACGCAGAATATCAGGAGAGTAGTCATTGCTGGCGGCGGCACAGCTGGCTGGATCGCTGCGGCCTCGCTCTCACGCCTGCTTGGCCCCTTGCTGGACATAACGCTGGTGGAATCCGATGCCATCGGCACAGTCGGAGTCGGCGAAGCAACCATCCCGACGCACCGTACGTTCCACCATCTGATGGGAATCGACGAGCGCGACTTCATGCGCGCCACCAAGGCCACGTTCAAACTCGGCATTGCGTTCGAGGAGTGGGGCGGGCTTGGTGATCGCTACATTCACTCCTTCGGCCAGGTCGGCAAGTCGAACTGGATGGGCGAATTCTACAATATCTGGATGTACGCGCAGGAGCGTGGCATTGGCGCTGAACTCGACGCTTACTGTTTCGAATTACAGGCTGCAGAGGCGGGACGGTTCTTCACGTCCGACAAGGCCAACATAAACTATGCCTATCATCTCGACGCCAGTCTCTACGCGAAATTCCTGCGGACCTTCAGCGAGGCCAAGGGCGTCAAGCGTGTTGAGGGCCTGATCGAAGAAGTCGAGCAGGATGGCGAGAGCGGTTTCATCACGGCGCTCAAACTGCAATCCGGCGAACGTATCGAGGGCGACCTTTTCATCGACTGTACCGGGTTCCGGGGTATGCTGATCGAGCAGACCCTCAAGACGGGTTATGAAGACTGGACTCATTGGCTGCCGACCGACAGTGCGCTGGCAGTGCAGACGCGCTCGGTCGGCCCCGCTCAGCCCTATACTCGCGCCATCGCGCATCATGCAGGCTGGCGCTGGCGTATCCCGCTACAGCACCGGGTCGGCAACGGCCTTGTCTTCTGCAGCGAGAATATGCAGCCGGACGAGGCAAAGGAATATCTGCTTGGCCATGTCGATGGGGAGCCACTGACCGAACCTCGCCTGATCCGTTACAAGACCGGTCGTCGCAAGAAGGTGTGGAACAAGAACTGCGTGGCGCTTGGCCTGTCGAGCGGTTTCGTTGAGCCACTGGAATCCACCAGCATCCATCTCATCCAGGTCGGGGCGACCCGTCTGGTCCAGCAGTTCCCGTTTGCCGGGATAAGTGAGGCGATTGCGAACCACTATAATGAACAGGCCGAACGCGAGCTTGAGAAAATCCGCGATTTCATCGTGTTGCACTACAAGCTGACTGAGCGCGACGACTCGGACTTCTGGCGCGCGCGCCGCGATATGCCGGTTCCAGATTCTTTGGCACAGCGCATTTCCCTGTTCCGTGAGAACGGCCTAGCCTATCAGGCGACGGATGATTTGTTCCGCGTGGATTCCTGGCTGCAGGTTATGCTCGGTCAGCGGCTGAAGCCCAAGGGATATCACCATATGGGCCATCTGATGACAGATGACCAATTGATGACGGCCTTGGGTGGCCTTGAGGCCAATATCTCAAAGGCGGTCTCACAGATGCCGAGTCATCAAGATTTCATTGATCAATATTGTGCGGTGCCGGAATCCGAGACTGTCTAGACCGTCTCGGCCACTTTTGCTGTTTCCGATGAGGCCTGCGGAGCAGGGGCGTGCACGAGCTCGTTGAGCATGTCCTTCACCATGTCTTGTGCCTGTTCCACAACGCTGCAGACCAGTTCATGTGAAAAGCTGGCTCCACCAAACCAGGTACGTTGATGGCCTTGTACGCGTTTCAGTGCGCCAAAAAGACCGTCGCGCACCGCCTCTACCTTGTATTGGGGGAAGTATTGCCAGACCTTCTGCTGGATCACGCTTTCGATGGTAAAGCCGTGCTTTTCCGCATCGGCCAGCAGGATCTCACGAAGTTCCGGCGCTGTCAGGCCGGTCGAAAACTGGCCCGTCACGTAGAGACGACCGCCCAATTCCTCGCTTTCGCCTTCGCGGCGACCGCCCAGGATTGCTCCTTTCCGCGTACTGTCCATGCTGGCCTCTGAATAGCCGATGATCATGTGACCTTCGAACCAGTCCGGCGAGGTCAGCAGCGTAGTGGTATAGTTTTGCCATTCAATGCCGTTGCAGATGAACATCTCGTCGCGCGTTGCGGCGCAGAACTTGACGAAATTCTGCATCGGCACGGTGGAGACCACAGCGTCGAATTCTTCGCTCTTGCCAGCCGTCGTGATCACGGGCTTTGGTCCGGACCGGTCGAGATGGGTCACCGGGCTCGATAGCCGCACGTCGAGATCCTGAGCGAACCGGTTCCAGAACTCGCTCCAGCCCTGATCAGGCATGTGCATGTCGTTGAGGACGCCTGACAGGAGATAGTTCAAATCGCACCACTGGACGGTCTGGCCAATCGTGGCTTCGTCGGTGAATCCATAACCCTGCGTTGTCTGAATTCGGTGAGACGCAAGGTCGATTTTCGGCAGGTTGAGTCGCTTCACCCATTCCGCTGTCGTCATGGCGGCTTCCGCGCGCACGTCCGGATCGTCTGGTCGGTCTCGGATATCGCGGCGCAGCCGTCCGGCAGCCCTGATAAACTTCAGGGCCTGCAACACCATGGGCGGACCGTCACCCGTCCTGACATAGTCGACAACCTTCAGGCCATCATATCGCGCCTCACCCAGGCGGCTCAGCGTGATCCCGTGCTGGCGCATCCACTTCTTTACAAGCTTGTGGGAGCGGGTGGTGTAACACGTGCCCATCTCATTCATGGCGTCGCCACGGACAACGGAAAAAGACTTGCCCCCCAGACGGTCTTCGGCCTCGAACAAGACCGCCTTGTGTCCGGCCTGCTTGATGAAGCGTGCCGTGCTCAGTCCCGCAGGCCCGGCACCGATGACTGCTATTTTGAAAGGCGATTTGGGGCGGGACACCGGAACTATACTCTCCTCAATCGGAATGCACGCTACAGAACCCGGGACAGGATATGCAACCGTTTAAGAGTATCTATCTTTGGTTAACACCCGCGTTAACGACAAGTTTCCACAGTCTGCCAATCCCTTCGGGCCTGTAGACCGGATTGTTCACCTTGCCTGTGTATAGCGGTGTCATGGCGAAACAGGAAAAATCATTTCTGTCTTATGTAACCGGGAACACGATTCCTCGGGCGACGGCGGTTGACCGATTGGTCCTGCTGCAGCAGCACATGGATTTTTCCAGCCACAAGCTGGTCATGGCGACGATCATGCTGGTCAACACCATCGGGGCGAGCTTCCTTGTTCACCGCTGGGTGCCTGAAACAAATATTGAAGCCTGGATTGCGATCAATCTCTGCCTGGCCACACTGCTCGTCATTGATTTCCTGTTGAAGCGGGGGCGCCCGGCGCCCAAAACGGTCAGCGGCAAGTACCTTCGCCGTTCGGAATTCCTTGCCATCCTGTTTGGCCTTGCATGGGGATCCCTGCCTTTCTTTGTCGGAGCAGATGAAAACGCCGCAATGATCATGGGTGGTCTCATGATCACCCCCATGGCGGCTGGCATGGCCAGTATGTTGACGCGCGTGCCCCGCATTGTCCTGCGTTATGCACTTTCAGCCTTTTTCGCGAGTGCGGCCTACAGCGCCTATGCGCAATCCGTTACGGGCGCCACGATCTGTCTGATGATGGTGTCCTTCATGTTCGCGCTCTATCTGGGCGCACGCTCCAGTTACATGGTCTACAAGTCAGACATCGACGCGACCCAGAAGGCGGAAGAATCCCGAGACCTTTTGATTGGTGCGCTCGAAGCCAGCCACCAGGCCTTTGCAATCTTCAACGAAGATGGGGATGTCGTCGTAGAAAACCAGCTGCACCAACAAGTGTTTGGAACAAGCGAAGATACGCTGGAGCCCATCGACAAGCCGATCCGTCGTGATGGGGTCTTTTGGCAAAAATCCGTCGAATGCATCAGCGGTGTCGGCACTGTGGTCGTCTACACCGACGTGACTCGCATGGAAGAAGCCCGGTCTGAGATCGAGCATGCTCGTAACGATGCTGAAGCGGCCAACGAAGCCAAGACACGTTTCCTCGGCTCAATGAGCGCCGAACTCAAAGTGCCGCTTGATGTCATCTCGGCGTGCGCCGGCGTTATCGGCTCATCGTCAAACATCCCATGCAGCGAAGAAGAAGTCAGCACCTATGCCGACAAGATTGCCGAACAGGCGATGATCCTGTCTTCGACACTGGATGGCATCATCAATTTCACGCGGATGGAACGCGAAGACTATCTGGCGCAATCATCAGAAGTGCCAGTGTCTGAAGTGATCCAGAACGTTGTGCGCAAGCTGACCGAAGGGGAATTCTCGCGGTTTGCAGATCGTCTCAAGGTCAGCGTGCCGAGCAATCTGGCTGCGGACATGGATGAAAGCAGCTTCGAAATCATCATTCGCAACATCATCAAGAACGCGCTGGAATCCGGCTCGTCGGCGCCTATCGTGGTCAAGGCGGGCATGGTGTCGGGCGTTGGGCTCGTGGTCATGGTCCGTGACCGGGGCAGGGGTATGACCTCAGACGTGCTTGAAAAGGCCTTCGAACCCTTCTTCCATTCTCGTCCGGCGCACCAGAAGTATGACCACTCGACCGGTGTCGGTCTCGGCCTCAGCGTCGCGCGTCGTCTGGCCGATGCTCAGGGTCTGCGCATCAAGCTGCGCTCCGAACTCGGCCGTGGAACAACGGCGTTTGTCACCATTCCAGAGACGCTTGTGCGTCGCTCGGCCCCTCAGGACAGCGCCACCGCAACGGAAATTTCGGTCATTGATCCTGCAGAGTTGCAGAAGAAGACCGGCTAAAGCGCGTCATCCTTCTTGGCAACCTGACATTCAAAACCAGTATTCCAGAACACTTTGCCTTAGTTGGCGAGCTCGCTATGCGATTGCGTTAAACGCAGGAGGATCGCGCGCTGCAAAGGCTGCAGTGCGGGGTATGCCCCTTCAAAATGGAAGATCGTTCTAGGCGCTCGTCTTGCGAATTTGAGGAGCGGATATTGCCTGATCCGCTTCACGACGGTCTGAAACAGATCCACTGCCACGGAAATGCTTTTCACCGCGTGCAGGCGCAATCGACAGATAGTGGATGCGTTTTTGTTCGACGCGGGCCCGTGACAGGGAATCCAGGATCACGCCTGCGGTGAAAGACATCATCGCGCCCAGCAACAGGGTCATGGCCAGCATCCAGGTCGGCATGCGGCTGACCAGACCGGTTTCGAAGTATTCTGCCAGCACCGGCACGCTCAGGATCGCGGCGAGACCAAACAGGCCTGCGGACACTGAGCTGAAAAACATGAATGGCCGGGTTTCCTTCACCAACATGCCCATCATGCGCAGAATGCGGAATCCGTCGCGAAATGTGGACAGTTTGCTTTCGGAGCCTTCGACGCGGCGGCCATAATCGAATTCGATCTCGGACACGGGCAGACGCAGGGTCGACGCGTGGACCGACATTTCGGTTTCGATTTCAAATCCTGGTGACGAGGCGGGAAAGCTCTTGGCGAAGCGACGCGTAAAGGCGCGATACCCGGAGAAAATATCGGTGAAATCGCTGCCGAACAGGGCGCGATAGATCATGTTGAACAGGCGGTTGCCGAAAGCGTGGCCATTGCGACCTGCATCTTCGGTTACGTTTCGGCGCGTGCCCACCACCATGTCTGCCCGGTCTGCCAGCAGCGTATCGATCATGCGCGGCGCGGCGGTCGGATCATACGTCCCGTCGCCATCGGCCATCACATAAACATCGGCTTCAATGTCCGCGAACATCTGGCGCACGACATTGCCTTTGCCCTGTCGGCGCGACGGTACGACGGTGGCGCCTGCAAAGGCGGCCTGGGCTGACGTGTCGTCGCTGGAATTGTTGTCATAGACGTAGATGCGGGCGGCTGGCAGGGCCTTGCGAAACCCGATGACCACGGACGCGATCGATTTGCCTTCATTGTAGCAAGGCAACAGGACGGCGATATTCAATCGGGCAACATCTTCTTCAGTCATGGGTTTTCAGCGCCTCCCTCTTTAGGGTTTCCTACACCCCCACTGGTTAAGTTTGCCTTTCGGGAGTGGAAGGCTTGGTTGCCTGCAGAGTGGGAAAGGGAGGTCGTGCAAACTCGGTTCGACGCCAAAATCGCTGTGTTGTTTGTGGTCGTGCCGGTCTGGCTGGTCGCATCTGCCGCCCTCCAGGGAACGCTTGGATCGATCGGGCCTGATGGCGACGACGTGATGCGGCTGGTCCAGATCAAGGATCTGCTGAACGGCCAGGACTGGTTCGATCTCCATCAATACCGGATGGGTCCAGACGGCGGCACGGCGATGCATTGGTCGCGACTGGTCGATCTTCCCATCCTCGCGCTTTTCAGCCTGTTTGACCTGTTCCTGCCCTCCGAAACGGCGCTTGTCTGGGCTTATTCGGCATGGCCACCTCTCAGTGTACTCATCGTGCTCGGCGGTCTCTATGTGGGCGCGCGCCAAGTCGGCGGCCGGGCAGGGGCCTTGGCCTGTCTCGTGCTCAGTATTTTTGTCTACTCCGCTCATTATCGTTTCCGACCGGGAGCAATTGATCATCACAATCTCCAATTGGCGCTTATGGCGGTGGCGATGGGGCTTGCGCTTGATCCACAGCGTCGGGCCAGCAGAGCGGTCGGCGCAGGTCTCGCTCTGGCAGCGTCCGTTGCCATTGGCGGCGAAGTCTATGTATTCGCAGCCGCGATATGCGCATTCATGGCCCTGGATTGGGCCGTGTCCGGCGCCGCAGCCATGCGCAGCGCAGCCGGTTTTGGGGCGGGTCTTGCCGCCGGATTGGAAATTGCCTTCTTCGCGACGGTCGCGCCGTCTCAATACACTGTCGTGGCGTGCGACGCGCTTTCTGCGGTCAGCTTGTTGGCTGGCATGGCGGGTGGATTTGGTCTGGCCGCCGTCGCATTGCTCATGTCAGGTCGCATATGGTGGCTGCGGCTGGGTACGCTGGCGCTGGTGGGGGCCGCCTGTGCAGGGGCACTGGTTCTGGTTGGCCCGGAATGCTTGTCCAATCCGCTGGATGAGTTGTCTCCGGATGTAAAAACCCTTTGGCTCGACCGTGTGGATGAGGCGCGCCCGATCTTCGCAGAACGATCAGACCTTGTCGCGAAGCTTGGATTTTGCCTTGGCATCACGGTTCTCGCGCTGGGGCTCTGCCTTTACGGCCTGTATCGCCGCCAGCGGATGCGCGCGAATTTCCTGTTTGTGGCGCTGCTCGTCTCGGCAGTGGCGATGACCCTCTACCAGACCCGCTTCTACGTATTCGGCCACCTTTTCGCGGTCATTCCGTTGGGCTTGTGGATCGCAGATATCTACCGCACCGGCAAGGCGCGCAACGCGTCCAGCGTTGCCTATATTGGCGCGTTGGCCCTGAGCGTACCCTTCCTGTGGGCATTGCCGGGCCTCCTGGTGTCGCCTGCAGTTGAGACAAACAAGACCGGCGACAAGGCCGATTGCCTGCAGGACGGTCTGTTTGCCACTTTGGAGACGCTTCCGAAGGGCCGGGTCCTCGCGCCGGCTGATTTTGGCCCAAACATCCTGAATCGCACCGATCACAATGTCCTGCAGGGCAATTATCATCGCAATCAGGACGGCATCAGTCAGGCCATCGAGCTGTTGCTGTCCCATGCAGGGGAGACGCGCGCGAAGCTATCCCGCAGCAGGATCGACTATATCGTGACCTGCCCGGCGGATGCCGAGACGAAACTGATGACCACGCATGATCAGGACGGATTTGCGGCACGTCTCAAGCGCCAGGAGATCCCGGATTTCCTCGAAAATATCCCGCTCGACACGGGTGCGAAAACGCCCGCGCGTCTCTATCGGGTGCTTGGGGACGGAGCCGTCGACCAGAAAGATGAAGATCTTTCCTAAAGCATCTTTGGCCTTTATTAACGATTGCCGTACGATGCGTTCCGTTGGCGATGCGGACGGTTGTCTGTGATCGGAAAAAATCCCTTTTAAAACAGCGCAAATATTCACCATGAACGCTGCGTACCACTTATGTGCCGAGCGACTCTTGCATTAAAGCGGCGTTAACGGCAGATGGTGTATGGGGCTGTGTAAAGAATTGCACATGCGTGCCGGGCAAAACCGCTCGGCCGCTCAAGAAAGAGCTCGGGTACGACATGATTGGTAGCCTCCTCGGCATGCTGTCTACGGACATGGCCATTGACCTTGGGACAGCGAACACGCTGGTCTATGTGAAGGGGCAGGGCGTCAAGCTCGATGAACCCTCTGTCGTTGCCTATATGACGCAAGGCGGTCGCAAGATTGTCTATGCGGTCGGCGAGCAAGCCAAGAACATGCTCGGCAAGACTCCGGTAAACATGGAAGCCATTCGCCCGATGCGAGATGGCGTGATTGCTGATTTCGAAGTCGCCGAAGAAATGATCAAGCACTTCATCCGGAAGGTTCACAACCGCCGGGCGTTTGTGTCTCCCCTCATCATCATCTGCGTGCCAAGCTCCGCCACCAGCGTTGAGCGCCGCGCTATCCACCAGTCGGCCCTCGCCGCAGGTGCCCGCGAAGTGCAGCTGATCGAAGAACCAATGGCCGCCGCAATCGGCGCGGGCCTGCCGATTGATGATCCGGCCGGGTCCATGGTCGTGGATATTGGCGGCGGTACGTCTGAAGTGGCGGTCCTGTCGCTGGGCGGCATTGTGTATTCGCGCTCAGTCCGCGTTGGCGGCGACAAGATGGATCAGGCCATCGTCAATTACCTGCGCCGCGAGCAGAAGATCCTGATCGGCGAAATGTCCGCTGAACGGATCAAGAAGGAAATCGGCACGGCCCAGCCGCCGGAGAATGGTACCGGCATGGCCCTGACCGTTCGGGGGCGCGGCACGCTGGATGGCGTTCCGAAGGAGACCGAGATCACCGAAGCGATGATCGCCGAAGCGCTGCGTGAGCCCGTGACGGACATCATTGATGCTGTTAAGATTGCACTCGAAGCCATGCCGCCGGAACTGGCTGCGGATATTGTTGATCGCGGTATCGTTCTGACAGGTGGCGGCGCCCTGTTGCGCAATCTCGACACGGTCATCCGTGAGCAGGCTCAATTGCCGGTCATGATCGCCGACGACCCGCTGAAATGTGTTGTGAATGGCTGCGGGCACGTGCTCGAGAATTTCACGAAGATGCGTACGGTGCTTTCACCCGAAGTCTGATTGAGATGAGCTGACAGGGGTAATTTCGCAAGGGAACTGGCCAATGGCGCGCCTCGGCCGATCAGGATCGAAGAGTCAGAAACGCTCTCCCAAGCGTCTAATCCTCGGTGTGTTCATTTTCGGCGCGATTGCGCTCGTCCTGGCCCAGTCCGCTCCGCAAATTCGCACGCTTTTCAATCCCGTTCGCACGACCGTTGGTGACCAGCTAGGCGGCAATGAGGGTTTCAATGCCTGGGCATGGGTGACCGGCCAGGCCAAGCGCGAGCGACGAATCAAGGAACTCGAAGCCGAAGTGCGAAATCTCTCGCGCTACAAGGCCGCCGCCATTTCAATGGCCGAGCGCCTCGAAGCCTATGAGGAAATCCTCAACCTGATGGGCGAGCCACCGGCACGCGGCGTGACTGCGCGGGTGACCGCAGAGAATGACGGACCGTTCGCGCAGACCATTCTGGCCAATGCGGGCCGTGCGCAGGGCGTCGAGCCCGGCGCGGTAGCCCTGAACGAGGGGGGGCTGGTCGGCCGCGTCATTCAACTCGGCGAGTACTCTTCTCGCATCCTCCTGATCACCGACTTCAACAGCCGTGTCCCTGTCATGGGCGAAGTCAGTGGCGTGCGGGCCATTCTCTATGGTGGCCGCGATGGCCTTGGCAGTCTGACGGATTTGCCGGAGCGCGATGATTTTGTCGAAGGCGAACGTATCCTGACCTCCGCCGAGGGTGGCGCTTTCCCGCGGGGGCTGATCGTGGGTGAGGTTCGCAAGGTTGGTGATGACTGGCGGGTCAAATTCTCGATGGCCGAGCGCGACGGCGGCTATGTCCAGATGATCCCGGCCCCAGAGATACGCAAGCCAATGGAGCTTGAGGTGGAAGAGCCCACCATTGCTGCAAGCCCGGCACAGGGGGCGCGCCAATAGGATGTCGCGCTCTGCTCCCCGCAACAAGAAAAGCCTGTGGTCGCAGACCGGCCCGACGCCCCGTCTCCTGTTCGGGGCGTTTGCCATTGCGGCCATCGGATTGCTGGGCCTGACACCGCGCGAAATCTTCGGCTTCTCAATTGCCTGGCCCTATGCTGCATTGTGGGGTGCCGTCGGCTGGGGCAGGGTGGGCCTGGCGCTGCGTCCGATGATCCTGCTGATTATTTTCGGCCTCGTGCAGGATGTAACATTCCACGCGCCGCTCGGATGTTTTGTCATCGTCAACCTGCTCGCCTACGGTGCCAGCACCGCAATTGCTGATATGTTCGATGTCATGAACGAACCTCTTGTCGCGATCATGTCACCCGTCCTGCTGTTCTCCGGGGCCTTTCTCATCCTGTGGCTCATGGCGTCGACGCTGGAAGACCATCCCGTCCGCGTGGTGCCGCTGTTTGCGTCCTTGCTTACAACCGGGCTCGCCTATGCCGTGCTCCAGAAAATGTTCGACCTTGGCCGCAGGCCGGGTGAACTTGCGGGGCAGGCCGGATGAGCAAGAAGACTGCCGATCTCGATTTTGCGTTTACACGCCGTACCGCAATTGCCGGGGCTGCAGGCGGCCTCGTATGGGCCGGCCTGATTGCGCGTCTGTTCCAGCTGCAGATCCTCGATCAGGAACGCTATCAGGCACAGGCCGAGGCCAACCATATCAAGCTGCAACTCGCCCCGCCGCAGCGCGGGCGTATCCTTGATCGGTTTGGACGGCCGCTGGCCTCGCACCGCCGAGCGGGCCGCATCTCGATCACACCGGAACAGACTGACAATCCAGAGCATGCGCTCGCGCAGATCGCCGCGCTGATTGAGCTGCCGGATGAGCGGCTCGAACGCATAGCCAACGAGATCCGCCTCAGTCGTCGCCGCAATGCCGGTTTCGTACCCGTCACGGTCGCGCACGAGCTGACCTATGAAGACTTTGCGCGCATGAACGTGCATGCGGCGGAGATGCCCGGTGTGAATGTCGAAATGGCGCTAACGCGGTCCTATCCGCGCGGACGCGATTTCGCGCATGTGCTGGGCTATGTCGCACGCGCCAGCCAGGATGATCTCGTTCGGCTGACTGACGACATGACGGACAAGGAAGCCGAGACACTGAAGACCATGTTCCGGCATCCGGACATGCGGACAGGTCGTCAGGGCATGGAGCGCTTTGCTGAAGAATGGCTGCGCGGCAAGCCTGGTTATCGAAAGCTGGTGACCAATGCGCATGGCCGCGTGATTGAGGAAATTCCGGACGAGCGGCTTGCGCCAACGCCCGGCAAGGACCTGTTCGTCACCATCGACTCAGACCTGCAACGTGTCGCGATTGAACGCTTCGAGGGCGAAAGCGGTGCGGCCGTTGTCATGGATGTCGAGAGCGGCGACGTGCTGGCCATGGTCTCCACGCCTGCCTTTGACCCGAATGATTTCGTCAATGGCATCTCGACCGCCAATTATTCCGAACTGCGCGACGATACACGCTCACCGCTCTATCCGCGTGCGCATGGCGGTGTCTACCCGCCGGGATCGACGTTCAAAATGGTCGTCGCGACGGCCGCGCTGGAAGCTGGCGCGATCAAGCCGACCGACCGGGTCCATTGCAATGGCTATTACCATTTCGGCAACCGGACCTGGCATTGCTGGAAAAAGGGCGGGCACGGCTCAGTGAATTTGCACACGGGCATCAAGGGCTCGTGCGATGTCTATTTCTACGAGATCGCCCGACGTACAGGCGTCGACAAGATTGCCGAAACCGCGCGCAAGTTCGGCTTTGGTCAGGACTGGGTGCTGGGTATGACGGGCGGCCGGGGCGGCCTTGTTCCGGATCGCGAGTGGAAGCAACGCGTCCGCAAGGAAAACTGGTATGAAGGCGAGACGCTGAATTTTGGTATCGGTCAGGGGCAGCTTGGCACCACGCCATTGCAACTTGCGCTGATGACGGCGCGGATCGCGACCGAGGGCAAACCGTTCAAGCCGCGAATGATTGGCATTGGCCCGCAGTCGCAGGATGATCATACGCTGGATGCGCCGCTCGACCCGGAAGTCATGAAGCTGATGAAGGCAGGCATGTATGGCGTGACCTCCGAAGGTGGAGGCACGGCCTATCGATCCGGTGACCTTGGCCTTGGCGGCCCGCGCCTGGCTGGCAAGACCGGTACGGCGCAGGTGCGCCGTATTACCCGAGAAGAGCGCCTCAGTGGCGTGCGCTCGGGCAGCGAGATTGCCCGCGAGCTGCGTGACCACGCCTTGTTTGTGGCCTATGCCCCGGCGGACAATCCCAAATACGCGATTTCGGTTGTCGTCGAGCATGGGGAAGGGGGCTCGCGTACGGCTGCGCCCGTTGCGCGCGACATTCTACATTTCGCGCTCAAGACAGATAGCCGCCGCAAACCGTCCTATTCGCAAAGCGCGTCGCTGCCGACCTCCATGACCGATGCGGGAGAGCCAACATGAACCGCGAAGGGTTTACCGGCTTCTCGCGCGGCGAAGCGCGGACGCGCACGGCAACCTCTCTCAATTTCGACAATCAGGGGCCGCTGAACAAGCTGATGCGACTGCCCTGGGGCTTTATCCTGCTGATTGCGGCGATGGCGCTGACAGGCATCGCGATGCTGTATTCTTCAGCGCACACCAATCCTGCCGAAGCGCATCTCTGGAAGTTGCAACTGGTGCGTTTCGTTGTCTGCTTCTTCATGATGATCGGGCTGGCCATGTTGCCGCTGTCCTGGTGGATGCGGTTGGCCTTTCCTGCCTATGTCGGCACGATTGTTCTGCTCATCCTCGTGGAGGTCATGGGCGTTACGGGCGGCGGTGCGCAACGTTGGCTGCAGATCGGGCCGGTTGCCGTACAGCCTTCGGAATTTGCCAAACTTGCCGTCACAATGGCGCTCGCACGATATTACCAGATGGTGCTGCAGCCCCAGACCGGTCGCGTCATGGTGCATCTGGGCGCGTTGGCGATCATCCTCCTGCCAGCGGCGCTGATTTTCAAACAGCCCGATTTCGGCACGACGTTGGCTCTGGTCGCGTCAGGTGGCGTGGTTATCTTCCTGGCGGGCCTGTCAGTTCGCGTGATTGGGACTGCCATCATCGGCGGTGTCGCCTCGGTCTGGCCGGTCTATCAGTTCGTGCTGGCACCCTATCAACGCGAGCGCGTCGACACGTTCCTCGCACAATTGTTTGGCGGCGCGACCAATGCACTGGGCGAAAGCTATCAAATCGAACAAGGCAAGATCGCCATCGGCGCTGGCGGCCTGAACGGACGTGGCTTCCTGCAGGGCATCCAGTCTCAACAAGACTATGTGCCTGAACAACATACCGACTTCATTCTCACTGTGATCGCAGAAGAGTTTGGCTTCCTTGGTTCGACCGCGCTGCTTGTCGGCTTTGCGGTGCTGCTGGGGTGGTCGCTCTATAGTGCGGCGCGCTCGGTCAGTTGGTTCGGCCGTCTCGCATCTGCGGGAGCCGTCGCAACCGTCGGCTTTTACATCGTGTTCAATGTGGGCATGGTGTTGGGCTTGTTGCCGGTGGTTGGAATGCCCTTGCCATTGATCTCTTATGGCGGCACAGCCATGCTGACGACCATGGCGTGCTTCGGGCTCATCATCGCGGCGCACATGCACCGTGACGAGAAACTGACAGCCCGAGGTCTATTTTAGCACTAAAACATAACAGTCGTTGATTTTTGTTTCGCCGAAGATAGGTTCGCGCAAAACTTGTACCCGGGGAGAGGGCGTATGGCAGGAGAAATTGGCCGCAAGACGGACCATTGGGGTTCGCGCTTCGGTTTCATCATGGCGGCGGTCGGCTCGTCTGTTGGCCTCGGCAATTTCTGGCGTTTTCCATTCACCGCGGGGGAGAATGGTGGCGGCGCCTTCATCATCATCTATCTGTTTTGCGTCCTGTTCCTCGGCCTGACCGTGCTGATGGCGGAATATGCGCTCGGACGGAAGTCGGGCATGTCGGCCATCGAAGGCATCCACTCTCTGGCGAGAGCCGAGAACAAGAGTGAGAATTGGCAGGTCGTTGGCTGGATTGGATCGCTCGGCGCCTTCTTTATCCTGACCTTCTACATCGTTATTTCAGCCTGGGTGCTTGCCTTCATCCCGCAGGCATTTGGGGGCACCTTCAATGGCTTTGCCGCCGAGGCCGCCCGCCTGACGGCGGAGACTGGCACTACTGTTTCAATTGCGGATGTGTCGGCTAGCAATTTCGGTGAAACGATCAGCAACAAGTACGTGATTGGTGGCCTGCTTGCTTCCTTCCTGCTGACAAATGTTTTTGTGGTGGCGCGCGGCGTGAAAGGTGGCATCGAGAAAGCTGCAACCGTGCTGATGCCTGCCTTCTTCATCCTGCTGATCGGGATCGTCGGTTTTGCGTTGGTTGAAGGCGATGCGGGCGCAGCCGCCGATTTCCTGCTGACCCCTGACTTCAGTGAAGTGACCATGGGTACGTTCCTTGAAGCGGTCGGCCAGGCCTTCTTCTCGCTGTCAGTCGGCTCCTGTCTGATGATTACTTATGGCGCCTATCTCAGCCGCGATACAAACATTCCGCGTGCTTCGGCGATCGTGGCCAGCGCGGATACGATGGTGGCACTGATTGCGGGCTTCGCGATCTTCCCGATTGTCTTCGCATTCGGCGCAGACCCTGCGGGCGGTCCCGGCCTGTTCTTTGTGTCCATGCCGATTGCATTCAGTCAGATGGGCGCACTGGGCGTCTGGGTTGGTGGCGCTTTCTTCCTGCTCGCTCTGTTTGCGGCGTTCACGTCATCCATCTCCTTGATGGAAGTTGGCGTGGCATGGTTGGAAGAACGTGAAGGGGTCACGCGCCCGGGCGCGGCCATGGGCATCGGTTTCATGCTGTTCATGATCGGCATGGGCTATGTCTATTCCACCGACTTTATCGACTTTGCAGACATTATCACCGGCAACATCATGCTGCCGCTCTGCGCGCTGCTGTTGGCTGTGTTTGCGGGCTGGATTGTCAGTCGCGAGATGCTGACGACCGAGCTGGGCGAAGGCACGATCATGAACCTCTGGCGCTTCATGTGTCGCTGGATCGTGCCGCCGGCGCTGGCCTTCATTCTGGTGCTGGGCACGCTGACCAAGCTTGGCGTGATCTAGACGACGCGCCAAGCATGCGAAGACATCGGATTGAGGGGGCGGCTATCCGCCCCCTTTTTCATGCAACCAATTCAGTTCTTGCCGGACCAATCCGGCGGCGGCGCGGGCATGGCATTCTGCCCCTGTCTCCAGCCGTGATGCTCAGCGCGGTTGGTGGGAGTTGCGGTCGCCCATGGCCGCCGCTCCAGCGGCGGAAGATATGAGGGTCGCGCCCTGATACTTCCCCAATACCCAAGACTGCGTGGCCTGAAATATCTTCCGCCCGCTACATTTATCGAAAAACCCGGAAGGCGATGCCTGTCCGGCCATTGGCGCTAGGACTTCAGTTGGCCTGCATACATGTCGGCTAAGTCATCCGTGGCCTGAATGAGCTTGTCGACAATACCTGGCTCCATCGAGGAATGACCGGCATCGGGTATGATATGGAGATCAGCTTTCGGCCATGCCTTGGACAGCGCCCATGCGGTCGACAGTGGCGTAACCACATCGTATCGCCCATGTACGATAGTGCCTGGAATGTCCTTCAGCTTGGTCTCGGCCTCGTCCAGCAACCAGCTATCATTCGCGAAGAAACCACGATTGACGAAATAGTGGCATTCGATGCGCGCGAACGCGTCGACGAAATCATCTTCATTGAAGCGGGCAGGGGTCGTGGTCGGACCCTTGATGGACAGGGTCTCGCCCTCCCAGCGCGACCATGCGCGCGCGGCTTCCACGCGAACCTGCCGGTCTTCACCTGTCAGGCGGCGATGGAAGGCCATCAGCAGGTCGTCGCGCTCGTCTTCCGGGATCGGCTTGATGTACCGGTCATAAGCATCCGGGAACAGACGGCTGGCGCCGGATTGGTAGAACCACTGGATCTCCGCCTTCGAGACCAGGAAGATGCCGCGCAGGACAAGGCCCAGCGTGCGGTCGGGATGTGTGACGCCATAGGCCAGCGAAAGGGTCGACCCCCACGAGCCGCCAAAGACGACCCATTTGTCGATCCCGAGCATGTCGCGAATCGACTCCATGTCGTCGATCAGGTCCCAGGTCGTGTTTTCGCGCAATTCCGAGTGCGGGGTGGAGCGGCCACAGCCGCGCTGGTCGAACAGAATGATGCGATATTTGCCCGGATCGAAGAAACGCCTCATTTCTGGGCTAGAGCCGCCTCCGGGGCCTCCATGGACGGCAATGACGGGAATCCCGCTCGGATTCCCCGATTCTTCCCAGTAAATCTCGTGGATTTCACTGACTCGCAGCCGTCCAGAGCGTCTGGATTCCAGTCTCGGGAACAAAATGCGGCGGTTTGGGCGTCTGTTCATGCAGTCTTCACCTATTTTCAGTCAAATTCACAGCCATTACTGGACTTGGTCCAATTGCGTCCGTAAACATTATTACAGGTGTGGTCCCAATCAGGTGTGTAGGTGGCTGTCAAATGCGTAGTATAGTTCTGGGTGCATCCCTATGCCTTTTGGCGGGGTGCGCAACCGTCTCGATGGTACCCGGTGAGGCGTCGGTGGAAACCAGCCTTACGCAGTCCCAATCTGCCTTGCGCAAAGTATCAGCCGACTATTGTGCGGACGCTGTGAAGAATGGCTGGATCGAAGCGACAGGCGGCCTTGCCGCATTTGCGTCCACGCTGATCAACGGAAAATCCGATAGTGACGATAGCCGGGACTATGCGTCCCGCATCGGAGCGAAGTCTGATGCCCCCTCGCTTGTACTGGCCCGCATCGTGTCGGACGCACAGGCCGCCCGCACCGGTCTGGCGGATGTCAGCCGCGAAGCCCGCGATGTGCTGCAGTCCGGCAAGGAAGATACCGCCAGCCGCGCTGACGTGATGAGCTATGAGCGGGCACTTGTTCGCGCGCAGATGGCCTATCGCAATTTCCAGGGTGCCATGGGTGAAGTGACTTCACGCCCTGACATGGACATGGATGTGGCGCCGGTTGACCGTGAGCTCAAATCCTTCGCCGATACGATTGATGATGCGCGTGAGACGGCTGATGGTCTGGCCGACAAGTACGCCTCGCTGAGCCGGTCGACGAGCTAGGCTTTCCACGCGCAGCACGCCCATCCCACCAGATATGATATGCCGCCGATCGGGGTGATCGCACCGAACCAGCGCGGCGCGCCGAGCGCCATCGCGTAGAGCGAGCCGGCGAATACAATCGTCCCGAATACGAACGCCCAGCCGGCTTTGCGCACAAGGCCCGTCTTCGCATGGAGCGAGATGGCGAGCGCCGCGGCCGCGTGGGGCAGGGCATAGAGCGTGGCGGTGTGCCACCAGTCGAGCCCTTCAGGGGTCAGCTGGCCGTCCAGCGCATGGGCGCCAAATGCGCCCAAGGCGACGGCAAGAAAGCCCGTGAGGGCCGCGAAGATGCCCAACCGGTTCATGCCATGCCACTCGGCTGGCGCGGGATGGCATAGGTGACGACGGCATGGCTGGAGGGCTTTTCAGCGCCCTCGATCCGCACATCGACATCCATGACCGCCAGTGCCTGTCCGATCTTCATGATGCGCGCATCGGCGACCACGACGTCTCCGATACAGGGACGCAGGAAATTGATGCTGAGATTGCTGGTCACCGTCATCGGCTCATGTCCTGTCTTCGTCATCACCGCCATGTAGGCTGCGGAGTCGACCAGAGCCATTTGAGTGGGTCCGGAAATATAGCCACCAGGGCGAAGGTGTGAGGAGTTGGCAACAAGTCGCATCACAGCGCGACCGTCTTCCATCGAAACCACTTCGCTGCGATTGTCCTGGGTCTCGAATGCCCCTTTGAGAAATGTGTTGGCTTCTTCCGCCGTCATCTTGGTCATCTAAATGGAGCCTCCCTTGGCGTCACGTCTTGAACCGCGTGTCTCTGTCGTTCACCCTACTTGCGGGACGTTGCCCGCCAAGAGGTAACGCGAAGGAAGGAAATGACATGCTGACCGCCGGAGACGAATACCCGATTCACCAGACGCCAGAGCCCATCGCCTTTTCCGGCTCAGACCGGAATTTCTATGACCGGTTCTTTTTCAATGGCTATTCCGCCGATGGCGAGACCTTCTTCGCGGCGGCGATGGGCATTTATCCGCATCTGAACATTATCGACGCGGCGGTCTCGATCCTGCGCGATGGCAAGCAGCATTCGGTTTTCTTCTCCCGTCCCCTCAATATGGAGCGGATGAACACATATGTCGGGGGCTTCTCGGTCGAAGTGGTTGAGCCGCTGAAGCGCATCCGATTGAAAGTTGAAGAGACCGAAGGCATCGCGCTGGATGTGGAGTTCGAGGGCAGGGCCTTTCCGATCGAAGAACCTCGCTTCACACGTCGGCAGGGGCCGCGCATGCTGATGGATGTTACCCGCATGACTCAGAATGGGCGATGGTCCGGCAAGTTGCGCCTCGATGGACAGGAAATCACCGTGTCGCCAGACAGCTGGACGGGCACGCGTGACCGCAGCTGGGGCGTGCGCCCGATCGGCGCGCAGGATACCCAGCCGCTGATCCCGCCATTGCCGCCGCAATTCTACTGGATCTGGACGCCGACGAATTTCCCCAACCTCTCAATGTTCTATCATGTGAACCATGATGAGGCGGGTGAGGCATGGAACACCCGCGCCGTGCTGGCGATGGATGGCGCCGGGCAGGGCGAATTGCTCCATCTCGACAAGCCGCACATGGACATCAATTACACGCCGGGCACACGGCGGATGAAGTCGGCCAAGCTGCATCTCGAGGACGGACAGGGAAATCCGCATACGGTTAGTTTCGAGCCGTTCGGAACCTTCCTGATGAAGGGCATCGGCTATGGCCATCCTGAGCGCAAGCATGGCTCCTATCATGGTGACCAGTTGTCGGTTCTCCGCGAGGATTACGAGCCTGAGAAAATGTCTTGGCAACAGCCTGAAAATCTCCACATCCAGGCCATCGCCCGCGCGCGGCATGAAGGGCCGAACGGCTTGTCGTCCGAAGGTATCGGCGCCTTCGAACAATTGTTCATGGGGCCTCATGCCCCCAGCGGTTTCAGGGATATTCTCGACGGGGCGGCCTAGCCCCAGAGCGCTGATGTTGGAGGGCTGACCATGCCGTCCGAATAGGTCAGGCCATGCGCGATGTCTTCGGCGAGCCAGAGCGGGCCGTCCAGGTCTGCCGCGTCAGCGAGGCCGGCCAGTAGAACGGCGGGCGCCATCGACAATGATCCGCCCACCATGCATCCGAGCAGGACACCAAGTCCGCTTTCGCGTGCGGCGCGGACCGTGCGAATAGCTTCTGTAAGCCCGCCGGTCTTGTCGAGCTTCACGTTGACCGCATCGTAGCGGCGGGCGAGTTCCTGGATCTCGGCGCTCGTATGGGCGCTTTCGTCTGCGCATACGGATACTGCGCCGGGCCTCCTTAGCAAGGCCTCGTCTTTGCCAGCCGGAAAGGGTTGTTCGATCAGGACCACGCCCAAGTTTGCGGCACGCTTTACGATGGCAGGGAATTGTTCTGGCAGCAGACCTTCATTGCCATCCACGATCAAGCGGGCATCGGGACGGGCCGCATGAACTGCTTCGATCCGTTCAAGGTCTTCCGGTCCGCCCAGTTTCAGCTTCAGCAAACGGCTGGGCGTTGAGCGCGCGGCCTCGGCCATTGCGTTCGCCGTGTCGAGGCTGACCGTAACCGCAGTCTCGATCGGCTTGGGTTCGGGAAGGCCCGCCAGTTTCCACACAGGTGTGCCGGTCAGTTTGGCTTCCAGATCCCACAAGGCGCAGTCGACGGCGCACCGGGCAGCGCCAGCGGGCATGGCGGTCTGCAAGGCCTCCCGGCTGAGACCGCCTTCGATCTGAGCCCGACGGGCTTCGATCGCTGCATGTACCCCGGTCTGGGTTTCGCCATAGCGCGGGTAGGGCACGCATTCACCCCGTCCGACCGCCTCGCCCTCGCGGATGGTGACCTGAATTGTATCCGCGCTGGTCTTGGCGCCGCGTGAAATGGTAAACGCCGTCTTCAGGGGTGAAGAAACATCAGTAATTTCAAGTGTTCGCTGGCCCATGTATGGTCCCAATAGGTGAAATTTGAACAATCATGCTTTTCAGGTCTTAAGCATGTTTGGATAGGGTGGTCAGGTAGAAAAGCAATTGAATGGCGAACCCTAGCATCCCCGAATTCGCGCTGGAAACCAGCGGCGAACAGACCGTCCTCCGTGTCTCGGGGGACTGGACCGTGCGCACGGTTCAAGCCGTGGACGACGGTTTGCGCGATTTGGAGGCCCATGAGGGCGCGCTCGTGTTGGACGCTGCGGCGCTCGGCAAGCTCGACACCGCCGGCGCCTTTGTCATTGACCGCACGCTGCGACAATTGTCAGAAGCGCCTGCCCGAATCGAGGGCAACCATTCCAACGCCGAAAACCTGATCGGCCAGGTGCATGCCGTGACCGATGTGGAAGAGCCCAAGCGGCCGCCACACGGCGGACTGGTCGATATGCTTGAGCGGACCGGCCGCGGTTTCATGAACATGCTGGGCGAAGCCAAGGACACGTTGGCCTTTCTCGGTGAGACGCTGGTGACGACATTTCGACTTGTCCTGACGCCCTGGAAGTTGCGCTGGACCTCTATTGTCTCTGTGCTTGAAGAGGCTGGTCTCGATGCGATGCCAATCATCGCGTTTCTCTCTTTCTTTGTCGGTATGGTGGTGGCCTTTATTGGCGCGACAACCCTGCGCGACCTGGGCTCTGAAATCTTTGTGGTCGAACTGATCGGTTTTGCCATGCTGCGAGAGCTTGGGGTCATCATGACCGGCATCGTTCTGGCGGGGCGGACCAATTCCTCGTTCACGGCGCAAATCGGCACGATGAAGATGCGCCAGGAAATCGACGCCATGCAGACACTCGGCCTGAAGCCGATGGATGTGCTGGTCGCGCCGCGTATCATTGCGATGGTTGTGGCCACGCCGGTACTCGCCTTTGTGGGCACGCTTGCAGGCATTGCAGGCGGCGTCATCGTTGGCTGGCTGGCACTGGACATCAATCCGGCACTCTTCCTTGACCGTCTTCAGTCGAACGTGCCGTTGGACCAGTTCTGGGTTGGCATGTCCAAGGCTCCGGTGTTTGGGTTCGTGGTGGCGCTTATTGCCTGCCGTCAGGGCCTGAATGTGGGTGGCAGCGTCCAGTCGCTTGGCAGCAAGACAACCACATCGGTTGTGCAGGCCATCTTCTCGATCATCGTGATCGATGCCCTGTTCGCCATCTTCTATATGGAGATGGGCATTTGACCGACGAAATCATCATCCGCGTGCGTGACCTGAAGACCGCCTATGGGTCTCATGTCGTACATGAGCATCTTGATCTTGATATTCGTCGCGGCGAGATCATCGGCGTCATCGGCCCATCAGGCTGTGGCAAGTCTGTGCTTTTGCGCGCGATCACTGGCCTGAAGGAACCTTCGGCGGGCAGTATTGAAGTGTTCGGCAAGCGATTGGAGACACTCGACCCGGACGAGCGCGCCGCCGTGGAGCGCAGCTGGGGCGTCATGTTCCAGGACGGCGCACTGTTCTCGAACCTCACCGTGCGCGAGAATGTCATGGTGCCCATGAAGGAGCACACCGACCTCTCGCCGCAGCTATGTCGCGAACTGGCGGACATGAAAATTCTGATGGCGGGCCTGCATGGGGATGCCGGTCCAAAGTTCCCGTCCGATCTGTCAGGTGGCATGCGCAAGCGCGCGGCCCTTGCGCGGGCCTTGGCACTCGACCCGGAACTCCTGTTTCTGGATGAACCTACCGCCGGGCTCGACCCGATCACAGCAGCCAATTTCGATGCGCTGATCCGACAGCTGCAACGCGCATTGGGCCTGACGGTCTTCCTTGTGACGCATGATGTGGATACGCTGCAGGCAACTTGTGACCGGATTGCCGTGTTGGGCGAGAAACGCGTGCTGGCAGTCGGCACAATTGATGAATTACGGGCCTTCGATCATCCGTGGGTCCAGGAATATTTCGGAGGTCCGCGTGGGCGGGCCGCGACGGGACACTAGAAGAGGACCCGGAGACGATGGAAACGCGAGCGAATTACGCCCTGATCGGAGCATTCGTCCTGATCGCCACGATGGCCGTGGCGGTATTCACGCTGTGGCTGGGCCAGTCCCAGTTCCGGCAGGATTTTGAAGCCTATGATATTGTCTTCGAGGGACCGGTCTCGTTGGAGCAGGGGGCTTCGGTGCGCTATATCGGCATCAAGGTGGGTGAGGTCTCCTGGGTGCGGATCGACCGGGGGGATCAGTCCAAGGTACGGGCCCGGATACGTGTGGACGCGGAAACCCCTGTGAAAGTGGATTCTACGGCCTCTATCCAGCTGGCCGGCATTACGGGCATCACATTTGTTCAGATCACGGCAGGGTCACCCAAGGCAGCGCCCCTGCGTGCGCGGCCGGGTCAGCCCGTGCCCGTCATCAAGGCCGAGCGGACACAACTCGACGAAATTTTTGCCGGTGGCGCCGAAGTGCTCGGCAAGGCCAACCGGACCATTGAGCGGGTGAACCTGATCCTCACGGATGAGAACATTGAGTCCCTGTCAGCCACGATCCGCAACATCGAAACACTCAGCGGGCAACTCGCCGCCTCCGATGGCACGATGGCGCAAGCGACCCAGACGCTGAAAGATGTGTCGGCGGCGAGCGCGCGCTTTGAAGCGGCCTCTGCGTCGTTGGAATCCTTCGGGACGAATGCAGACAGTCAGATGACCGAGTTCGGCTCGCAGGCCAATGCGCTGGTCGCCGAAATCCGCGAAGTGGCTGCCAGTGCGAACAAGACGGTGGAGCAGAGCAATCTCGCGGTACTTGCGGCGACAGACGCCATCGAAGGCCCGGCCACAGGCGCGCTGGTCGACGCGCGTCTTGCCAGCCGAGATTTGCGCCTGTTGATCAACCGCCTCGACCGGGTCGCGCGTGAATTGGAACAAAACCCCCAGGGCTTCGTGGTCGGTGACCCGGCCCCATATGAGGAGAGCCGCTAGATGATCCGTGTTCTTATGACTGGCCTTGCGGCCTGCAGCCTCGCAGCATGTGTGTCTGTCTTGCCAGAGCCAAAGGTGCCACAGGGCCTCTATCGCTTTGCACCGATGGAAACAACCTACGATTTGGATGCGTCTGTTCTCATTCGTGAGCCGGATGCGTCACGCCTCGTAGCCGGTCGGGCGATTGCGGCGGAAGACTCCAGTGGTGCGCTACGTTTGGTGCCGAACGTGGAATGGACGGATTCGTCGACACGCCTGATGCAGATGGCGATGCTGGACGCGTTGCAGGGGCAGGGCGCAGGCAAGGCGATTGCGCCCGAGACGGGAGCTTCAGCGCCCTATGAGCTTTCCTGGCAAGTGACGGATTTCACCTTGTCCGGCACGACCGGACGGTGCCGCGTGCGCGCGACGCTCATGGACGGTGGATCGCGAGATGTGCTGGACCAGATCGTGGTCTCGAATTCTGCCAGTGCCAATGGCGGGTCCAATGCAGACCGTGCCAAGGCGCTGGGCGAAGCAGGCCGGGCCTGCGTGAACGATGTGGCGGCCTTCGTCAGCCAGTACATCAACGTTCACGCAGACGCGCCTGAGGCTTGATCTAGCCGCTTTTCATCTGGTCGAACGCAATGTCCTTGTCCACGCGGACATCCTGGGGCAGGCCCAGAACGCGTTCGGCGATGATGTTTTTCAGGATCTCATCCGTGCCGCCTGCAATGCGCAGGCCCGGGGCCCACATGAAGCTTTGCTGGAAGATGGCATCGGCTGGCATGCGATCTGAATCCGTCAGGATGCCGTAATGGTCCTGCATCTCGATGGCCGAGTTACAAATGTCCTGAAGGTGGTTGGCGGTGATGATCTTGCCGATCGAATTTTCCGGTCCCGGTGTCTGGCCGCGTGATAGGGCCGTCTGCGTGCGGAACTTGGTCAGCTTGTAGCCTTGCGCGGCAACATACCAGTCGGCCAGTTTCTCGCGGAAAGCCTGATCAGACATGGTGCCTGCTTCCTTGGCATAGGCCATGATCTCCGCCCAGTCCGGGCCAGGGGAGCCGCCCACGGCAAGGCGCTCGTTCATCAGTGTGACGATGGCCACTTTCCAGCCCTGACCGACTTCGCCGAGACGGTCGGAATCCTTGATGCGGACATCCGTGAAGTAGACCTCGTTGAACTCGCGACCACCAGATGCCTGGTGGATCGGGCGCACTTCGACGCCAGCCTGTTTCATGTCCACGATGAACATGGTCAGGCCCTTGTGCTTCGGCACGCTCGGGTCGGTCCGGGTCAGCAGGATGCCGTAGTCGGAATAATGCGCGCCGGAGGTCCAGACCTTCTGGCCGTTGATGACCCATTCGTCGCCATCCTTGACGGCGCGGGTCTTCAGGCCCGCAACATCAGACCCGGCAGACGGTTCGGAAAAGAGCTGGCACCAGATTTCCTCGCCCTTCATTGCTTTGCCGACATAGCGCTTCTTGTGCTCGTCGGAGCCGAACGCGATGACGGTCGGGATGCACATCCCGAGGCCGATGGTGAAGGGGCCGGTCGGCGCGTCGAACTTGCCTTCTTCCTGGTTCCAGATGACCTGCTGCATCGGCGTGCCGCCGCGCCCGCCGATCTCTTTCGGCCAGGTGATCTGGGCATAACCGCCTTCGGATTTTGTCTTCTGCCATTGCTTGGCAAGTTTCATGAATTCGCTGCCATCCACGCGCTGACGCAGCGGCTTGTCGCCCTTGGGCTCGAGGTGCTTGCCGAGGAAAGCGCGAGCTTCGGCGCGGAATTCGGCTTCTTCTTTGGTGTCATTGAAGTCCATGAGTCATTCCTCCTTAGGCGGCATTCTTGTTTTCAAGGGTGCGGACGAGTTTTTCTTTCCACACTTTCGGCGCTCCGGCCTGAACGGCCAGCAGCTTGGCGCGGCGATAGAAGAGGTGGCAGTCCACCTCCCATGTAAAGCCCATGCCGCCATGGGTCTGGATGTTTTCCTTGGACGCGAACCAGAAGGCTTCGCATGCTGCAATGCGCGCCGCGGCGGCGGCTTCCGGCAGTTCGGCGGCACCCGTCGAGACGGCCCATGCGCCGTAGAAGCAGTTCGAGCGAGCAACCTCGTTCTTCACATACATTTCAGCGAGCTTGTGTTTGATCGCCTGATTGCCACCAATGGGGCGTCCAAAGGCGTAGCGTTCCTTGGCATAGTCGGTTGCCATTTCGAGGGCGCGGGAGGCGCCGCCCAGCTGTTCGAAGGCGAACAGGACAGCCGCATGATCCAGGACCTGGTCATTCAGCATTTCGCCGTCGCCCGCGTTTCCAAGACGCGTGGCCGGAGCCTTGTCGAAGACGATTTCGGCATGGCTGCGCGTTGGGTCCAGTGTCTGGAGCGTCTTGCGGGTCACGCCTTCGCCGGTCAGGTCGACCAGGACCAGGCTCGCGCCGGAGCCTTCCTTGGCCAGCACAACGGCGTGCGTTGCGATATCGCCATCGGTGACCGGGACCTTGGTGCCCGAAAGCGTGGAGCCGTCGAAGGTCGTTTTCAGCGTATCCGCTGCTGGATTTCCAGGGCCTTCGCTGGCAGCGTAGCAGCCCACTACATCACCGCTGACGATACGCGGGAGGATTTCGGCCTGTTGCTCATTCGAGCCAGCCAGCTTCAGCGCTTCGGTGAAGAAGTAGACGGTGGAGGCCCACGGAACCGGAGCCAGGACGCGGCCCATTTCTTCTGCCAGCACGCACACTTCGAGCAGGCCCAGGCCGAGGCCGCCATGCTCTTCCGGGATGGCCGTGCCGAGCCAGCCCATTTCCACCACCTTGTTCCAGACAGTTTCATTGTGGCTGACATCGTCGTCATTCAACACCAGACGGACGGCCGTCATGGGGCATTCGGCTTCGAGGAATTTGCGTGCCTCATTGCCGAGAAATTTCTGGTCTTCGGAAAAGTCGAAGTTCATGTCGCTTGCGCTCCCCTTTGCGGCCGGTCGGGCCACTCTTTTTCTTCAATGATGAGCAAAATAGCGCGGTTTACGTGCGCGGAAACCCGTCACCCAACGGAAACGCGAAAATCCACTTTTGGTGGGAAATCGTGCCGGTAGGTCAAATTTCATCGATCGGTTTCACTGCGTTGAAAGGCCCAGATGGCAAAAATCACGTCTGAATTCGGGAGCAACTGATGGCCAAGGCGTTATTTCACAAATCGCAGCGCGTCTTCGTGAAGCCCGTCGGAACGTGGGCGCTGATCGAAAAAGTCGTGCCGCATTGGGTCAAGGACGTGGATGAACCGCTCCGCGTGACCTATGAGTGCGGATTGGGACGCAGTTTCCAGTCTCATGAACTGGCGGCTGAAGAGAGCTTGGCGAGGGATTCGCATGTCCTGCGCCCGGATGACGACGATTCCCTGCTGGAGCACTGGCATATCGCTCGCCGCCGCGCGAAATGGCGGGCCAGTATTGGTGGCCTCGGCATCAGTGATGTCGGGACCTATCCCGTGGTTGTGACGGATGAAGATGACCAGGGCGGTTGGCGCGTCACGGGCGGCGAATATGATCGCGACCCGCAACGTATCGAGCATCAGGCCCGCATGATCGCCTGCACGCCGGACTTGTTGCAGACCGTACGTCAGATCGCGGACTTCTGTCAGGAAAAACCGGATGACTGCCCGTCCGAACTCAAGCAGGTCGCCCAGCGTTGCGCATCGATCCTGCGCTTTGTCTATCAGCTGGATGACGCGGCTGAGGCAGATTCAGCGACGGTCGCGGCTGAATAACCGCCCCTGTCGACCAAGTACCCCGACAACAAGAACTCCGACCAGCGCGCCGCCCAGATTGGCCGCAACGTCAAGGCTGGACCCCTCGCGTCCGGCCTCGCCAAGCATTTGCGCAATCTCAAGCCCGATACCGAACAAGCCTGATATGCTGAACGCCAAAGCAGCCGGGCGTGGGCCCACCCCGAACGCCACCGAGAGCGACGCGGCTAGGGCGGCGTAGGCTGCAAAGTGTTTGATCTTGTCCGACAATTGCGGAGCAGGGGCCTCACTGACCGGGACAAGGGAATAGACTGCGATAATGATCGCCAGTCCGATTGCGGCAAGCCCCGCCAGACTGCGGATGAGGGGATGAGACAGAAGTGCGCGCATCAGGCCTCGCCATTCGGGTTGATATCTGCAGACGCATGGGCGCTAGCCCTCGACGTTGCCAGCCAGACTCCCTAACTGAAAGACTGAAATCCTGTTTGCCGGAGAAAACATGCGCACTGAAGCCCCCATTGCCGTTCAATTGTCGGATTATTCGTCCTATCCCTTCGAAATCGAGCAGGTGGATCTGAGGTTTGACCTTCATCCGGATGCGACTCGGGTGCGCGCCGATCTGAAGGTCCGCCGGACAGGTGACGCGAACGCGCCCCTGGAGCTTGACGGCGAAGCGCTGGAGTTGAAGTCGATCGCAATTGATGGCGTTGCAGTGCCGGATGATGCCTACCAGCTGACGGAGACCGGACTGACGCTGGCAGAGGTGCCAGACGCGTTTACGCTGGTTACCGAAGTCGAGATCGCGCCCTCAAAGAACACTGCGCTGTCGGGTCTCTATATGTCAGGCGGCCGTTTCTGCACCCAGTGCGAAGCCATCGGATTCCGTCGCATTACGTTTTATCCCGACCGTCCGGATGTGATGAGCCGCTTCACCGTGCGCATGACGGCCGACAAGGCGACCTATCCCATCCTGCTGTCGAACGGTACGCCGGGCGAGGCAGGCGATGTGGATGATGGTCGGCACTTTGCGGTATGGGATGATCCGCACAAGAAGCCGGCCTATCTCTTTGCGCTCTGCGCTGGCGATTATGATGTCTACTCTGATCAGTTCACCACCATGAGCGGCAAGACCATCGATCTGGCAATTCATGTCGACAAGGGCGATGCGGATCGTGCGGCCTGGGCCATGGACAGCCTCAAACGCTCAATGAAATGGGATGAGGAGACTTATGGCCGGGAGTATGATCTCGGCGTGTTCAATATCGTGGCTGTGCGCGACTTCAATTTCGGCGCCATGGAGAACAAAGGTCTGAACATCTTCAACTCGGCCTATGTGCTGGCTGACGAAGACACCGCGACCGACGCAGATTTCGAGGCCATCGAAAGCATCGTCGCCCATGAATATTTCCACAACTGGACTGGCAACCGGATCACGTGTCGAGACTGGTTCCAGTTGTGCCTCAAGGAAGGCCTGACGGTTTTCCGTGATCAGAATTTTTCTGCCGACATGCGCTCGCGCCCAGTGCAGCGGATAAAGGACGTCATCCGCTTGCGCGCACGCCAGTTTGCCGAGGATGCCGGCCCATTGGCGCACCCGGTGCGCCCGACCACCTATGGGGCCATCGATAATCTCTACACGGCCACGGTCTATGAAAAGGGCGCGGAGATAATTGGCATGCTGCGCCGGATGCTCGGTGAGGAAACCTATCGCAAAGGCATGGACCTCTATTTCGACCGTCATGATGGACAGGCTGTCACCATCGAGGATTTTTATGCCTGTTTCGAAGAAGTCAGCGAGCAGGACTTCGCTCAGTTCCGACTTTGGTATTCGCAAGCCGGAACGCCAGAAATCACGATGGAAGAAAGCTGGAATCCGGAAACGCGCGAGATTGCTGTCACGCTGAAACAGAAGACGCCAGCAACACCCGGCCAACCAGCCAAGAAGCCGATGCTGATCCCGATGGAAATGGCGTTGATCGACGATGAAGGCAACATGGCTGAATGGATCACGCTTCTGGAAGATGAAGAACTGACCATGACCTTCGACCTGCCGGAAGGATCTGAACGCCCTCTGGTGTCGATCAATCGCGACTTTACCGCGCCGGTACGCATCAAGCGAGCGCTCAGCCGCGATGACCAACTCGCGATGATCCGACTGGAAACGGACCCGTTCAATCAATGGGACAGTGTGCAGAACCTCGCCAAGCAAGAAATTCTGGCCCTGTCCGAAGGATCGCAGGCGGAGCCGGATGATGCGCTTGTCGAAGCGATGGCTGTGGCTATTCGCGGCGCGGTGGACGACCCGGCCTTCGCGTCGCTCCTGACACGCCTGCCGGATGTGGGTGAACTGTTCCAGGAACGGCAGCCGGCTGACCCTGTGGCGTTGAACACCGCGCGCAAGAAACTGCAGGCAGCCCTCTACAGCAAGCTCTCCGATTTTGTGGATGACATTCTCGCCAAGTCTTCCCCGGAACCCTATGATCCGGGTGCAGAGCAGGCGGGTGAACGCGCCCTGCGCACGGCATTGATCAACCTGTTGGCAGCATCAGGCCACGACGAAGCGGGTGAGCGCCTTCTGGGTCTCTATAACGCCGCCACCAACATGACCGAGAAGCTCGCTGCGTTGCGCGGCCTGGCAGGGCTGGAAGGCGCGGCGCGGGAGACTGCACTGGCCGATTTCGAGAGGACGTGGAAATTTAACCCGCTGGTCATGGACAAATGGTTTGGCGTACAGGCGGGTACCGGTGATGCCGCAACCGTTTCAAAACTGGCGGCGCATCCGGATTTCGACATGGGCAACCCCAATCGCGTCCGCTCGGTCGCGGCGGCTTTTGCAATGCAGAATCTGTCCGGGTTTCACGCGCCGGACGGCTCTGGATATGAAGTCATCGAAGGCATTATCCTTAAGGCCGACAAGGTGAACCCTGCGCTCGGTGCCCGTCTGCTGACTGCGTTTGAACAGTGGCGCATTCTGGAGCCGAAGGCGAAGGCAGAGGCAGAAGCCTGTCTCCGCCGTCTGCAAGCTGCTGATTTGTCAAAGAATTCTGCAGATATCGTGTCCCGCGCGCTGAGCTAGGCGGCGGAACCCGTTTTCTGGGTTAACGAAATCTGTACCTTTGTTAAGAATTGGGCAAGGATTACGATAGAAAACCAAAGCTGAGCCCTTGTTTTTCTAAGGAATCGGCACAGGAAGCACCTTGTCCAAGTCGGTTATCCCTCCGCAAACGGATACTGTCGCTGCGGGAGTCCCCAGTCGCGATGACCGGCGGCTGAAATGGACGATCATTGCGATTATCCTGTTGCTGGCAGGCGCACTTGGCCTGAAGGCCTGGGAAGAGCGCCAGACGGCCGACTCCACGCTTCTGGGTGCGCTTGAAGCCAACTCTTCGACCATCGCAGCGCGGCTATCCGGTCATGCCGGCACAGCTGAAATGGCGATGCGGCTGATTGCCGATGCAGGCGCGTCCCGCTCGGCAGTCGCCTCCGCTACGCCAGGAGTCGATGTGGTCGTTTCTCTGCAGGAGGCCCGCCTGGCACCAGAGGGCAGCCGTCTGCTGGCGGCTGTGCCGGTTGCAGAAGCCATGCTGGCCGGAGGGCATCGGATCGGTCTGTCGGGGCAGGGTGACATTGTCGTGGCTACCACGGCCCCGGATGGCGAAATCATCTTGGCGCTTGCCCCGGCGGGCACATGGTTGCCGGCAAGCCGGGCAGGTACCGGTATCTTCGTCACCGACAAGCATCTCAGTGCCGGGACGATCCTTCCCGGCACAGCGGGCATGTTACCTGCCACGAAGTTTCGCGCCCTCGGCTTGCTCGACCGCGCCGCGACAGGGTGCGCGCCGGTGGGCGGCAGTGCTTTGCAGGTGTGCACCAGTCAGGCCACGCCGCTGTTCACGCTGGACGATTTTATACGGCTCCTGATTTTTGGTCTGCTGCTGGCAGCGCCCATGCTGGTCATTCTCGGACTGATGAACCAGCTCTCGCGAGAGCCTGAAGTCACGTTCGTTGAACGCGCGCAGGAGATCGAATCCGACCGGTTCATGAGCCCGGTCATGCTGGGTGTGCGTGCAGGCTATTGGGAGTGGTCAGACGATTCCAGCGCGGTTTATCTCAGCGATGCGGCATCCGAGTTGATGGGCATGCTGGGCGATGGCGAGATCACGATTGATGAAATGCTGCCGCAGGTACACCCTGAGCATCAGAAGCGGGTTCAGGACGCCTTTCGCAAAGGCTACAAGGACGGCTGGGTGCAGACCAGTTTCGTGACCAGTTTCCAACCGGCCCGCTGGATGGAATTGCGTGGCAGTGTGACGCCTCATGCCGAGACCGGGGCGAATGTCTATGGCGGCGTGTTGCTGGATATTACCGAGCGCAAGCAGGCCGAGGACCGGATCAAGGCGGCCGAACGCCGACTGCGTACGGCTATCGAAGGATTCAATGGTCCTTTCGCCCTGTGGGACAATCGCAAGCGTCTGCTCTATTGGAACCGGGCCTTTGCCTCCGACCTCCAGCTCGAGGAAACCTTGCGGCCGGGCATGGCGCATCACACGGTGAACATTGCACGGGCAGGGGCCTTGCGTTCAGAGCACCCCTCTTTGGAAGATCCGCAGACGACCTTGCTGGAGCTCAACACCGAGCGCTGGATCAAACTGGTGGAGCGCCCCACGCTTGATGGTGGCCTAATCTCGGTTGGCGTGGATGTCACAGAGAATGTCCGCAATGAGGAAGAGCTGAGGAAGCAAAAAGCCAAGATGCACAAGACCGCCCTGGACCTTGAACGGTCTGAAGGGCGCGAGCGTGAACTGTCTCGGAAATATTCCGAGGAGAAGGCCAAGGCCGAACATGCGGCGCACACCAAATCAGCCTTCCTGGCGAATATGAGCCATGAGTTGCGCACGCCGTTGAATGCGATCAATGGTTTTTCCGAAATCCTGTCGAATGAACTTTACGGCCCGATGGGGGACGAGCGTTACAAGGGCTATGCGCAGGACATCCTGACCTCGGGCCAACACTTGCTGGACATGATCAACGATATTCTCGACATGGCGAAGATCGAGGCGGGCAAGATGACAATCGACCCGCAGCCCATTGATCCTGTGGACCCGGTCGACGCGGCTGTGCGCATGATCCGTCGCAAGGCAGAGGACAAGGAAATCGAGATGGTGCTGGATGCCCAGCCCAACATGCCTGAGATTGATGCCGACCATCGGGCGATCCGCCAAATGGTGCTGAACCTCGTATCGAATGCGATCAAGTTCACCGATGCTGGCGGCAAGATCACGGTCGCGGTCGAGCAGCGCGGACCGGAAATCTATGTCGGCGTGACCGATACCGGTATTGGTATCCCGGCTGAAGACCTGCCGCGCCTCGCGACGCCGTTCGAGCAAGTCTCCGGCACCAAGGACCGCAATTACGAAGGCACAGGGCTTGGCCTTGCACTGACGAAATCCTTTGCGGAAATGCATGGGGGGCGGATGATCCTGTCCTCCATCGAAGGGGAGGGCACGACGGTGGCGTTTACCTTGCCGATCTCCGGCGCACGCGAACTCGTCGATGAAACCAATGCGCGGGACGTCGCCTAGGGACGCAGGTTCCAGCTGGTGATGCACGACGTGGCGCCGTCTATTTCAACAACGCCCCAGGCCCCGGTCTTCAGCTTGCGGTCGAGATCGTCTGGCTGAACATCCACGACATCTGGCAGGAAGCGTGCGATGCCGTTTGAGGTGACGATCAGTGCCGTGTCTTCTGCGCCGAGCCCGGCTGCGCGCTCCAGCAGGCTGCGCCAGCCCTCGCGGAGCGCGTCCGCATCCACGCGCCAGCCCTCGGGCGGCGTGGCATCACACTCCCAGGCTTCGAGCGCTGCTTCGCCAATCCGTGCCACAACCTTGTCTTCCGGCTGGTTTTCGTCCGGGCCGTAATCGACTTCGGTCAGGAAAGGCAGGACGATAAGGGCAGGCGCGCCGGTGCGCATGCCGATCATGGCCCGTGCGGTCTGCCGTGTACGCATCAGCGGAGAGCAGAAAGCGGCAACAAATCGAGTGTCCGCGAAATGATTAGCGAGCGCATCAGCCTGTGCCAGTCCGGATGCGGACAAGGGAAGGTCTGTGCGTCCGCCGACACGGGTGACCGTGTCGCCCTTGTCGAACGTGTTTCCGTGCCGGACGATGATCAGTCTTGCCATGGTCCGGTCAGTCCTTCAGTGGGTCGCCATGGGTTGCGATCAGGCGCTCGGCGAGGGCCACGTCTTCCGGTGCATCAATGCCGGGAATGGCGATTGTGTCCGGCTCGACTTCGACACATTGCACGCTCATGCCGTTCTCGAGGAAGCGCAGCTGTTCGAGACCTTCGAGCTTTTCATAATGGCCTTCCGGCAGGCTGACATATTTGCGCAGCGCGGGGAGGCGATAGGCATAGAGGCCAATATGGCGGCAGACCGGAGACATGTCGCCTTGCTGGCGCAGCGCGTCTTCCTTGCGGATGGCGGGGATCAAATTCTTGGAAAACCAGAGCGCGCGCCCAGCGGCGTCATGCGCCAGCGTTGTGCCGGAGAAGGGGGTGGTTTTCTTGTGCGCGCGGAAGTCGTCGAGCGCCTGCCAGGTCAGGCGGACATAGGGCGTGGCGGCATCGGCGCCGGAACTGGCGGCGGCTTCGGCGACGGCGACAACATGTGCGGGTGGGGTAAAGGGCGAGTCGCCCTGCAGGTTGACGACAACGTTTGGCGTGACCCCCATCGCGTCGACGGCGGCGAGGGCACGATCCGTGCCGGACGGGACGTTCGGATCGGTCATGACGACCTCAATGCCGAGGTCCCGGCAATGGCTGGCGATGCGCTCGTCATCGGTGGCCACGACACTTGCAGCATCATCCAGTTCAGCGGCGGCACGCGAAGCCATCGCGGCCACCCGGCTCACCATGGTGCGGCCGGCGATCTCGACCAGCGGCTTGCCGGGGAACCGGGTGGATCCATAGCGGGCGGGGACAACGATCAGCGTTTTCATGGCCGCGCTCTTACATGGCTCGCGGCGGGTTGCCTACATCATCTTCGCGCATTTGTTGCATGAGGCCGATGATCGGCGCGACCCACTGCAAGGCCTCTTCGTCCACACCTTCATCGCGCAGGAAGCCCGTCAGTGCAGGGGCGAATTGATCGCTCTGCCCACATTCCACCAGCGCCAGTTCCAGTTCAGGGATGACGACATTCTGGAAGCTGTCAGCAAAGTTCTGAAGGTCGTCTGTCCGCGAGATCAGCCGCATCGTGGCGAATGTGTTGAGTTCGCCCTCGCTATCAGTAATGCGCCGCAGGTCGTTGATCAGACCACGATTTTCGGAAGCGAACTCGCCGAGGATACGGTCGGTCTTGTATTCGACCCATTCCTGCGTGCAGGGCTCAGGCGCTGTGACACAGGCAGCGAGCGGGCAGGTGGCAATGGCCATTGTGGCGAGCAGGCGTATCATGGAAATCCTCCGGAGCGCGATTCAGGGGGCCACCCTAGACGCCGATCCCATTACCGCAAAGCGCGGGACTCATTCGCAAAAAAAGCCCCCGACGCAATGGGACCTGCGCCGGGGGACTCCGCCTATGCATTCCGTGCAATGCGCGAGCGGGACCCGTTATTCGTCTGTCGTGTCGGTTTCAATCGTGATCGTGTGGCTGGACGAACCGTTGACCTGCTTCTTGAAGGCCTTCTTTTCGGCGGCGTCGAGCTTGTCGCTCTTCATCACGGATTTGATCGTCGCCTTGGCTTTCAGCGTGTCCTTGTCGCCCTTGATGCAGGCGATCTTCACGTCCCTGGTCTTGTCCTGGCTACTGCTCTTTTCGAGGATCCGGGTCTCGCCCTCTGCCAGATTGGCGTCGCGGCATTGCTCGACCAGATCGGTCAGTACGATATGGGTATGCTCCATTTCATCCTCAAACTCCTCGCCATAGGCGATCTCGATCTTGCGTTCGAGCGCATCGGCATGGGCTTCGATGCGAGCCTCAAGGGCGTCCATCTGGGGTTCAAAGCGGGTTTCCCAGGCGTCTGCATGAGCTTCGGCGCGCTCGGCAATCGCTTCGGCATGGGCTTCCCATTCCTCGGCCTGTGCCTCGACCTTCTCTGCCCAGGCTTCCCACTCGGCTTCGGATTTCGGCATGGTTTCGTCGGTGAAGCTGAAGGCCATCTCCATCTTCCGGTTCAGCTCTTCGTCAAAGCCTTCGAAGGCGAGTTCGATGTGCGGCATGGAGGCCACCAGAGTTTCGATTTCGGCCGTTTCAGCTTCGATCTTTGATGTCAGGATTTCAATTTCCCGCTCAAGTTCCGGCGTCATCGCATCGACCGAGAAAGGATCGCCGATGATGACGACCTGCCGGTCCTCGACCTTGTCGCCATCGATGAACAATGTGCCATCCTTGAAGTGCAAACTGCGATGCTGGGGAACTGGGTTGATGTTGTCGGGTTCTCCGCCCGCGAGTTCGGCCATATCGACCTTTTCATCGGCTTCGGCAGAGGCACAGGCGGTGGCTACGAAGGCTGACGACATGAGGGCCGCGCTGCCAAGAAGTCCGGAAACACCTGCGCCGAGCAGACGCCGCGAGCGGGAGGGGCTGGGTGTGGTCATGCGGATCATTCTTTCCTTCAGGGCGTGAGTCAGGGGCAGGCTGGCCGCGGCGGTCAGGCGTTCCGGCAGGGCAAGCTGAACGGCCTTCAACAATGTCTCACCATAGGCGTGAGGGGAGGACGCTCCGGATTTCAGCACATCGCTGTCGCAGGCTGCTTCCTGGTCGGTGCGGAAGGCGCGTCGTGCAATATAGGCCAGCGGATTGAACCAGAGTGCAGAAACGAAGATTTCCGACATCTGCAAGGCCCAGAGGTCGCCGCGCTTGATATGCGTCAGCTCGTGCGCCAACGCTGCCCGTTGCTGGGACACGGTATAGTCTTCCTCGAACCAGGCCGGTAGCAGAACAGTCGGGCGAAAGAGGCCGGAGACCAGCGGGCCAGATGAAATGAAGCTGGTGGAAAACTGCGGAGTGCGCTTCAGGCCGATCTGCCGGGCCACATCGTCGGCAAGGCTGGCGAGCTCGGGCGAGGCAGGCATCTCTTCGCGGCGCAGGGTCTGCATGAAACTGTGGTGTGCAAACGAACTGCGGGCAAGCATGTAGATGGCTCCGCCAGCCCACACGGCCAACACGGTTCCAAGAAGGAGTCCGCCCAAAACAGGCTCGGACAGTTCCGGGAAGGCCGCAGGACCATGAGCCACTTCGAACAGGGGGCTCGAAGCCTCAGGACCGGTTGCTGGCGGAGCCCAGACGGCGTTGGCTGCGGATCCTACGGGTTCAGGTGAGCGAACGAATGCAGGTGCAGCATCTGCCGTCCCAGCCGCCGCAGGTGATTGAGACTGGAACATCTCAAAGAACCCGGCCAGCGGCGTGGGCATGGAAAGGGGAGGCAGGACAAGCCGGGCCAGCGGAATTGCCCAGAGCGCATAGGCGACACCCGCGCCGAACTGCCGGGCAACATGCTTGCGCGCAAACAGAATGAGCGCGATCAGGACAGACACCGCAATCACGGTCTGTACGCCATAGGTGAAGTTGAGGCTGTTCAGGTCAAAAATCATTTCTTCAACTCCCCTAGAAGCTTTTCAAGTTCTGCGATGTCATCGGCCGTAAGACCGCGCGTATCAGCAAGGTGCGCCACGAGGGGGGCTGCGCGACCGGAAAAGACCTGGTCGACGAACTGGCGAGCGGCCCCAGCCTTGTAGGTGCCTTCCTCGACGAGGGGATAGTAGAGATAACGTCGGCCATCTTCCTCAGTGCTTAGCGCGCCCTTCTCCACAAGGCGGGCCAGCAAGGTCTTGACGGTGCGGCTGGTCCAGTCCTTTTCGGTGCCCAGCGCGTCGTGGACATCCGAGGCGGCAAGGCCCGGCCGCGCCCAAAGCACGCTCATCACGTCGAGTTCTGCATCGGAAATCTTCATAGTGTAGAACCCCTCTCTGGACTACAAGCGTAGTCGTATGACATGACTACATACGTGGTCAACAAATTTTCCATGACACGTTCGTAAGGTGAGCTGGCGCTGCAGCAATACATCCTCGTGTGGCTTCTATTCAGTCACGGCGTCGAGTACGGTCATCTGGAGAAAACTGGAGGAGACGGCCATGAGACCAATGATGATCGCAGCTATGGCGCTGCTGACGGTGCCGGTGGGCTGCGCGACCACGGGCAGCTCTGGTGATCTGGGGCGGGTTCTGGGCGAGGTGATTGGCCAGCAAACAGGGCAGGGCGGTGCGCTCAGCCAGGCCGAAATTGATGCCGGTCTCCGCGAAGCGCTCACAGTGGGCACCAACATCGTGGCAGCGCAACTGGGCCAGACCAATGGCTATTTCGGAGATTCGGAAATTCGTATTCCGCTTCCGAAAACCTATCGGGATATCCAATCCGGCCTGTCGCGCGTCGGGGCGAGCGGTCCACTGGATGACCTGGAATTGCGTATGAACCGGGCGGCGGAGGCAGCTGTGCCGGAGGCAAAGACGCTGGTCATAGGAGCGATCCGCCAGATCACGATTGAGGATGCTGTACGCATCCTGAATGGCGGCGACACAGCGGCGACAGACTACCTGCGCGAGAAGACCGAGAGCCAGCTGCGTGCGTCATTCACACCCTATGTCAAAACGTCGCTTGCACAGGCGGGTGCATTCACGTCACTTGAGCAGGTCGCCAATAGCTATGGCGTCGGGGGAGTCACCTCCAGCCTGCAAAATGACTTGACCAATCACGCGGTCACACTGGGACTGGATGGCATGTTCCACTACGTGGCTGCAGAGGAGAAGAAGATCCGTGAGAATCCTGTGGCTCGGACGACCGATCTGTTGCGGCGCGTCTTTGGATCGAGGGGCTGATGCGTCGATTTACGTATGAGGCCAAAGCCGGCGGAGAGATGGCCGGCATTGAATTCGGTGACCCAATCAAGCCCTTCTCTGCGGTATGGCTGCATGCGACCGGATTCAATGGAATGACCTATCAGTCATTGCTGGCGCCCCTCGGGCTTCGCCAGCGTGTGGCGGCGCTCGACATGCGGGGGCATGGTCGTTCCACATTGCAGGCCAAACCCGGCCGCATGAAATCCTGGAAACGCCACCGCGACGATGTGATCGAATGGTTGGAGAAAGAAGCGCCACAGGGCGTGATCCTGGGCGGGCACTCCATGGGCGGGTGCGTGGCCCTGTTGGTGGCAGGCAAGCGACCCGATCTCGTCAAAGGCCTCGTACTGGCCGACCCGGTAATCATGTCGAAATCGGTTTATTTCTGGCAGCATATGCTGTCGCCTATTTCATTCCTTCTGCGGCGCAATGCCATGGCCCGTCAGGCCAAGAAACGTCGCGCCGAGTTCGGATCGTTCCGTGAGGCGCTTGAGTCCTATACAGGTCGCGGCGCATTCAAATCATGGCGCGAGCCCTTTCTGGCAGATTACCTGCTGGATGGTATTGAACGCACCGACCACAATTCTGCTGATAGCGATGAGCAGACCTGGCGTCTGCTGTGTGAGCCGAAATGGGAAGCAGCGACCTTTGCCGCCCAGCGCAACCGGCCTTGGGGTGCCCTGCGCCGCGTAAAGAAACACCATATCCCGATGACCATTCTGAGGCCGACCCGGGATTCCGTGATCAGCGACAAGGTGCGCGCGCGATTGATCCTGTCCTATCCCGCCATGATGATGAAGGCGGTGCGCGGCACGACCCACTTCCTGCCGATGGAAGCGCCTTATGAAGTGCGCGACCAACTGTCGGCCTTCCTTGCGCGCCTCGTCGAGCGGTTCACGCTTGAGGAAGATGCCTTTGTGGAACGGTCGCTGAAAGTGCGGCGGCGCGGGTCCAGATAGGGCTGGTCATATCGGCTGGATTTAGAAAAGCTCAGTAGTGGAACAATTCGCGGTCGTGTAAGGATGCGCGGTTGCCATTGGAGCTGACCCCATGCCCGCTGATATTCTGACCCTGCCGGGGGTAGAGATTGCCATCGTGCTGTTGCTGGTGGGGATCGTGTTTTTCGGTTTCGTGAGGGAAGTCCTGCCGGCGGATGTCGTCGCGCTGCTGGCGATGGGCGCATTGTTGCTCGCGGGTATTTTGTCGGTGCCTGAGGCACTTTCGGTCTTTTCGAATTCCGCGCCGATCACGATTGCGGCCATGTTCGTGTTGTCGGCGGCGCTGGAGCGAACCGGGGTGATTGATGCGGCTGGACGGCTGGTCTCGCGACTCGCCAGCCGGGCGTCGCCAGTAGTGGCAATGCTGGCCATGATGCTGGGCGTGATGATCCTGTCCGCCCTCATGAACAATACGCCAATCGTCGTGGTGCTGATCCCTGTGGTGATCCAACTCGCGCGGACGATCGGCGTGGCGCCGTCAAAACTGCTGATTCCGCTTTCCTTCGCGGCGATCTTTGGCGGTACGACGACGCTGATCGGCACCTCGACCAACATCCTTGTGGATGGCGTCGCGCAGGAGGCGGGGCTGGCCCCGTTCGGCGTGTTCGAGATCACAGGCGCCGGGGTGATCCTCGCGCTGGTCGGGGCTGCCTATCTCGCATTGACTTCGCCCTTCCTGTTGCCGACGCGGGAATCGCTGGTGGACATGTTGCCGAATGCGAAGGACCGGCGATTTCTGGCGCAGATATTGATCCCTTTGGGGTCGCCGCTGATCGGAAAGACGGTTTCCGAAACCGGGTTTTCTGCAGAGAAGGGATTCAAGGTGATCGACGTCTTCCGGGAGGGGCTGTCGCTGCGGGCTGATTTGCGCGACCTGTCGATCCAAGCCGGAGACCGGATCGTCTTGCGTACACCGGTCTCAGAAGTCCTGACACTGAAGGAGGCGGGCAGCATCGCCATTGGTGCATCTGCCTCCGATGCGCGGCCTGCCTTTGAGCCGATCCAGACCAGCGAGACCGTCATCATGGAAGGCGTGATCGGGCCGCAATCGCGGTTGACCGGCCGGTCGCTGAATGGGCTCGGCCTGGCGCGCCTCTATGGTGTCTACGTGCTGGCGATCCACCGGCGCGGGGAGAATGTCACCAATACAGACGACATCCGCTTCGACGTGGGCGACACGGTCCTGTTGGAGGGTCCGGCACGGGGCATGCGCCAATTGTTTGATGATGGCATTCTCAACAATCTTACCGAGACGACCGAGCGCGCCATGAGACGGGGCAAGGCACCCATCGCGATTGTCGCGCTGGTGTCGGTGATGGGGCTGGCTGCGCTGGGCGTGCTGCCGATCTCGGCGCTCGCGCTGATTGCGGCAACATCCGTCGTTGCGCTCGGATGCCTGGACCATCAGGAAGCCTATCGCGCGATCCGCTGGGACATCCTGATGCTGATCTTCGGCATGCTGGCACTTGGCACGGCAATGGAGAAAACCGGTGCGGCCAGCCTGCTGGTCGGGCATCTTGCCGGACTGACGGGCGGGATGGGGCCGCTGGCCGTGTTGGCGGTGCTCTACCTCATCACATCCTTCCTGACCGAAATCATGAGCAATAATGCTGCCGCGATCCTGCTGACGCCCATCGCCATTGGGTTGGGAAGTCAGCTGGGCATTGATCCACGCCCATTCGTTGTCGCCGTGATGTTTGCCGCCAGCGCGAGCTTTGCCACCCCCATCGGCTACCAGACCAATACACTGGTCTACAGTGCGGGCGGGTACAAATTCTCCGACTTCCTGAAGATCGGTGTGCCGCTGAACCTCGTCATGTTCGCGGCGTCCATGATCGTCATCCCGATGTTCTGGCCGTTGGCCTGAGCATTACCAGAGCGGGCGGTCAGGGGAGGCGGCATCGGCGAGTTTGCCCATTAGGCGTTCGAGCTGTTTCTGCTCCTCCTCCGTCAGGCTGCTGGCCAATTCCTGTTCCGCGCCGAGCGCCATCGGTACGATGAGTTCGTACACATCGCGGCCAGCCGGCGTCAGGAAGAGCTGGGATCGCCGACCATCGGTCTCTGACGTCTTGCGCTCCAGATAGCC